>DASWAK010000337.1:0-5496 GCA_036391175.1 Pseudolabrys sp. | reverse complement strand
CAGACCTCGGCCGTGGTCATGTCGAGGCTCTTTCCAGAGCCGAACCCTTTGGCCTTGCACATCGTGTTGGCGGCAGCGACACAGTCGGGCGCGCCATTTGGCGCCAACTGACATTTCTCATGACCGCTAATAGCGCGGGCTGCCGGAATGCGCACAACAGCGTCTGCAGCATCCTTGGCGCCTTCTACCGTCGTTTTGGCCGCGTCGCCGGCAGCGCTGCTGAAACTCTCGACCTTCTTGCGCGCGTCCTCGAGTGACGAATTGACGGTTGCCGTCTGCTCTTTCCACCAGCGACTAACGGCGGCGAGAAATCCCTCGCTCTCTCTAGCTTTTTGATTTGGAGTTGCCTGGTCCTGCGCCACGGCTGATGCCGAGACCAGTACCAGCCCGGCCGCAAACAAGTAGGCAAGCATGGACGATCGCGCCCTGTGGGTCCGATAAGGGGTCAAAGCCTGTTTGATGCCCATGACTGCCAAAACTGGCGTCTCGTCGGCCACCTAACGGCGGCCCCCATTTCGCCGTCGGTCTTTACGGCCGTCAGGTGGCGAAATTGAGGAACGCCAATTCCTCAAAACAAGTATAGCGCTGCCACGATACCAACGACGATAACCGCGGCACCGAGCAACACCCATAACCCTAGCCGCTTTTCAATAATATGGCGCGCCCGATCGCCATAGCGGTGCAACATAAATGCCAGCACGAAGAAGCGCGTGCCGCGCGTGATGATCGAAAATAACAGAAAGAGCCCAAGGTTGTACCCGGCAAATCCCGAAGTGATGGTCACGACCTTATAGGGAATAGGAGTAAGCCCCTTGAGAAGGATGATCCAGGCACCCCATTGTGCGTAGGCGTCGCGAAAGGCCTCAACCTTGTCACCATAGCCGTAGATCTGGATCAGCCACGCACCGACGGAATCATAAAGTACCGCGCCGATGCTGTAGCCAAGCAGGCCACCTGCGACCGAAGTCACCGTGCACCAAGCCGCCATCACATAGGCCCGTTCCGGCCGCGCCAGGGCCATCGGGATCAGCATCACGTCAGGTGGCACCGGAAAGAACGAGCTTTCGGCGAATGATACGGCGCCCATGGTCCACAGCGCGTGTGGCTTGTGCGCAGCAGCAAGGCACCAGTCATAAAGACGGCGCAACAAGGAACGCGGCTCGGCAGCCTCAGCGGACATTGAAATACTCGTGAGGAGAATTGTGACGGATCAGCGGCGCTTGCGAACGCGCCGCGTCTCCAGTGCGATTACTTTACGTCGTGCTTCGCCGCGCATCAAATTTTTTGGCACTTTTTCGGCGATGCCAAACATCAACTCACGCCGGCGCATCTCGGCCCACACTTCCTCGGGACGTACACCGGCGTGAACCCACAGCACTACGAGGTTGTAAAGCAGATCGGCGCTTTCTTTGACGACGGCTTCGGGTTGGCCATGCATGGCGTCGATGACGACCTCGACGGCCTCTTCGGCAAGCTTCTTGGCCATCTTCGCGCGGCCGGCGCGTAGGAGCCGGGCGGTGCGTGATTTGTCCGGATCGCTGCCGCGAACGGCGATCACCGCCTCATAAAGTCGGGCGACCGAATCAGTCATACTACCCACAATATCTGATCCCCGGGCAAAACCGGTTAACGCATGTGACAGCCGTCGATATGGCCCGGTACCGCGATGCCATCACGGTTATTGGCCGATTAACAAGGGAAATGGGTCCAAAGAGAGGCATTCCGGCCGGGCCGCGGGCCAGTTAGTAGCGCGCCTCGCCGGCCTTTTCCCAATCGTGCTACTCGTCTTCAGACAGCAGCGTAGCGTTGCCGCCGGACGCAGCAGTATTCACGGTCACCACCTGCTCGGCCGCGAGTCGATGCAGATAGTTGGGGCCGCCGGCCTTTGGTCCGGTTCCCGACAAGCCGCTGCCTCCAAACGGTTGCGAGCCAACAACGGCACCAATCATGTTGCGGTTTATATAGACATTGCCGTTCGGCAGCCGTTCCACAACGCGCGCGACAGTCCACTCGATTCGCGAATGGACGCCGAGAGTCAGCGCGGTGCCATTCGCGGCTATGTCATCGAGAAGCTGACCGAGCTCGCCCGCGCGCCAGCGCACGACGTGCAGCACCGGACCGAAGACTTCTTCCCTGAGCTCGCGCGCACTGTCGAGTTCGATGATCGTAGGGGCAACATAAGTGCCATCCATCGGCGGATTGGCCGTTAGCCGGAAGAGTACCGCATCTCGCGATTCCATATCAGCAATCCAGCGATCGAGTTTGTCCTTGGCTTCGGCGTCGATCACCGGACCGACATGGGTCGCCGGATCGCGCGGATCGCCAAGCTTGAGTTCGCGCGCGGCGCCCGCGACCATGTCAAATACGCGGTCCGCCACGTCCTCCTGCACGCACAATAAGCGCAATGCAGAACAGCGCTGGCCGGCGGAGCGAAATGCCGACGTGATTACATCGTCGGTTACCTGTTCCGGCAGCGCCGTAGCATCGACGATCATTGCATTGATCCCGCCCGTTTCAGCGATCAACGGCGGAATCGGTCCATCTTTTGCCGCGAGTGCGCGGTTGATCACACGTGCAACGTCTGTCGAGCCAGTGAAGACAACGCCGGCGACGCGGCGATCCCCGGTCAGCATCGCGCCGATTTTGCCGTCGCCCGGCACCAGATGTAGCGACCCCACCGGTATACCAGCGGAGTGCAAAAGCTTCACCGTCTCGAAGGCGATGAGCGGTGTCTGTTCAGCGGGCTTCGCCACGACGCAATTGCCTGCAGCGAGTACACCGACGATCTGGCCAGTGAAAATTGCCAAAGGAAAATTCCACGGACTTATGCAAACGAAAACGCCACGGCCGCGCATGCGCAGTTCGTTGCTCTCGCCAGTCGGACCTGGCAGCGGCACAGGTGCAAGAGTGCGGCGTGCCTCGCTGGCATAGTAGCGACAATAGTCCGCTGCCTCGCGCACTTCCGAAACACAATCATCGATCGTCTTGCCACCTTCGTTCTGCAAGAGCGCGATCAGTCGGCCGCGATCTTGCTCTATCAGATCGCCGGCGCGTTCGAGCGCCGCCGCTCGATCAGCAACCGGCGTCGCATTCCAGCTGCGAAAGGAGGCCATCGCGGCGGCAAGTGCAGCGGCGACAATGGCTTGATCACCTTCCTGCACTGTGCCGATTGGCTTGCCGTCGATCGGAGAATTGACCACCCGTTCCCGCCCGGCGACCGCGATGCCATCGATGAGTGGTTTTGCGTTTGTGCTTTGCTGTCCTGCGCGGATTTCGACGAGTAGCGATTCGAGAGAAGCGCGGTCGCCGAACTCAACGCCGGCTGAATTGCGCCGGACTTCGCCAAACAAATCGCGCGACAGCGGAATATGCGAGTGGCGCGCGCGGAAAGAATCGACAATCCAGCTCTGCGGCCGCCGCAGAATTGTGTCAATCGGCACGGCTGGGTCAGATGCTACAGATACGAACGACGAATTGGCTCCATTCTCCAATAGCCGACGCACCAGATAGGCGAGCAAATCGGAATAGCCTCCGACCGGCGCATATACCCGGCAGGTCAGATCCGGAAGTTCGGCGAGCAGCGCTTCGTACAGCGCCTCGCCCATGCCGTACAGCCGTTGGAATTCGTAACCGCTGGGGCCGCCCGCGTCCTCGATCACGCAAGCTACAGTTAGCGCATTGTGGGTCGCGAATTGCGGATACAGCCGCGGCCGGGCTGCCAGCAATTTTCGCATGCAATCGAGATAGCAGAGGTCAGTCATCGCCTTGCGCGTGAACACCGGGTAGTCGGCAAGTCCCCGCTCCTGTGCACGCTTGATCTCAGTGTCCCAATAAGCGCCCTTGACGAGGCGAACCATCAGCCGACGGTCAAGCGTGTCTGCTACATCGGCGATCCAGTCGATCACTGCGCTGGCGCGTTTCTGATAGGATTGTATTGCAAGCCCGAAGCCGTCCCATCCCGCGAGCGAAGAATCGCGCAACACCGCGGCGATCACGTCGAGCGACAGTTCGAGCCGATCAGCCTCTTCAGCGTCGACGGTGAAGTTAAGCTCCTGCCGTTTTGCGAGTTGCGCGAGCTCAAGCAATTTAGGCACCAGCTCATCG
Organism: Pseudolabrys sp.; assembly: GCA_036391175.1. Taxonomy (GTDB): domain Bacteria; phylum Pseudomonadota; class Alphaproteobacteria; order Rhizobiales; family Xanthobacteraceae; genus Pseudolabrys. The sequence continues at coordinate 1,392 of DASWAK010000337.1, read as the reverse complement.
AGCACACGGTCACGCGACAGCGGCTCATAGCGAGGATGGAGTGCCGACAATTTCACGGAAATACCTGGCCGCTTTGGCAACACCTCATTGGCCCCACTTTTGCCGATCGCATCGATGGCATTGGCATAGGATACGAAATAGCATTTGGCGTCTTCGCCCGTGCGAGCAGCCTCGCCGAGCATGTCAAATGAATAAAGAAACTCGCGGTGTGAGCCGGCGCGCGATAGCGCTTCTTGAATCGTCTGCCCAAGCACGAAATGTGAGCCAAGCAACCGCATAGCCTGCCGTGTCGCTGAACGCACCGCCGGCAATCCAAGCCGCTTGACCAGCGACTCAACGATACCCTCCGGCTTTTCGCCGGGATGGATGACGCGGGCCGTTAGGCCGAGCGTCCAGGCTGACGCCGAAACCAGAAGCGACGCCGAACGAGTGTCGTGATGCGCCCAGTCGCCAGCCTTTAACTTGTCCTCGATCAGGCGGTCGGCGGTCTCGACGTCGGGCACACGCAGGAGTGCCTCGGCCAACACCATAAGCGCCAAACCTTCCTTGGTGGACAGCGCATAAGCATGCAGGAAATCCTCTATACCGCCGAGCCCGCCGCTACGGGCACGAGTTGCCTCGATCAGGCGTCTCGCGCGGGCATCGATGCGCGCCTCGGCGTCGGCCGAGCGATTGGCGGCCGCCAAGAGAGCCCTTGCAATGGTCTCATCCGGCGGAGCGTAGGGCGCCCGCAGCGGCGGAATGTCGCGCACAAGCCTGTTGGCCTTCGCCGGCGGCATCGATTGAATCTCCGAACCTGCCGCAAGTCTATCCCAAATATGTCTTTCTCGTATTTGGGATCAGTGGTTCCCGACTTAGTGGCGAACTGCAACGTTAGTGATAATGCCGCAAATTGCCCGGCGATTTCGCGCTCGCGTATTGCCCTTTCCAACGTCGTGGCCTTTGCTGAGTCATGGCACGACAAGCGCCGGGTTCAAGGCCCGTTAGAAAAGGAACCGGATGATGAGCGCTTACCACGGCCGGCGGGCCTGGGTAGCGTTGCTTCCCGCCGTGATGATGGTGACCGGCGCCATGGCGGCGGATATGAGCGTCAGATTCACGCTCGATTTCAACATTGAAGGGGCCTCGGCACCATTCCTGCTATCTCTCGATAAGGGCTATTACAAAGCCCAAGGCCTCAACGTCACCATCGATCCCGCAGCTGGTTCGCTCGAATCAATCGAGCGGGTGGCGTCTGGCGATTACGATATGGGGTTCGCTGACATCAACTCACTGATCAAATTCCGCGACGCCAAGCCAGGCACGCCGATCAAGGCGATATTCATGCTCTATAACCGTCCGCCATTCGCGGTGATCGGTCGCAAGAGCCGCGGCATCTACAATCCGAAAGAT
>DASWAK010000336.1:0-2596 GCA_036391175.1 Pseudolabrys sp. | reverse complement strand
CCTCGACTCCGTCCACCAGGCGCCAGCGCAAATCGTGGGCGATGATGTGACGACCGAGCGCGAGGTCATCTGCGGCGTGTCGGCGCACCGCCGCGTGTCCGCCAATCGCTTCGTAAGCCGCGCGTCGAAACAGCATAAACTGTCCGATGGTCGCCGAAAGGGGCGGAAATGCCATCCGGTGCGCGAGACCGAGCGGGAGAAAATAGAAAATACTCCACGGCAAAAGGGGCACGATCAACTTTTCGCCCCACGTTACCACGTGTTCGCGCGGCAAGGCCGTAATCAGCGCAGCCTCTTCGCGGAGGAGCGCGGCAACGGCATTCCCCAGCGCGTGCGGCTGATGGCGCGTGTCCGCGTCGGTGAAAAGAATCAGTTCGGCGTCGGTTGCCTGGACGAGTTGGTGACACGCCCAATGTTTGCCGAGCCAGTCCGGGGGCAAGGGTTTGCCGGCGAGCACGCGCAGGCGAGAGTCCGCAGCCGCAAGTTCCGCCAGCATCGCGCCCGTACGGTCGGTCGAGTCATCGTCGAGTGCGATAATCTCAAAATGGGCATAGTCCTGCGCGAGCAGCGACCGGATACACGCTCCAATGTTCGCGGCTTCATTGCGCGCGGGCACCAACACCGCGACGCGCGGGAACCGCGCGGATGTGCCATATCGCTCCATCCGGCGCAAGCATCGGAGATTCGTCAGCCCGATGAGAAAGAGAGTGAGAAGAAAAATGAGGATGCCGCCCTGCAGGGAGACCAACCAGTCATTCAATGTGCTTGTCTCAAAAGTTTCAATAGCCACGGGCTCAGACGAATGGGCTCGCGCAACGCGCGGCGATGTTTCCAGACCAGGATCGCAAGATTGCCCGACCAGATGACGAGCAGAACCGCTCCCGCTTGGCGCGCGAGGAGATACACCCCCAACCCGAGCATCGCCAGAACAGCGCCCCACGCGTCCACCGTCTGTGCGAAGTAAGACAGAATCATGCAAACGCCGAGCACCGAGGGCGCTTCATACAAAGTCAGTCCACACCAGATGCCAAACGTTGTCGCAATAGCTTTGCCCCCGCGCCCTCGCAGGAACGGCGAGAACGCGTGCCCGACGACAGGCGCGAGGCCGACGGGCACCAAGGCCCAGCCGTCGACTCCAACCAGGAAACGGGCGAGGCCGACGGGCAGCGCGCCTTTCAGGAAATCGAGGACGAGTGCCAATACGCCCACGCGCCACCCGCCCGCGCGCCAGGCGTTCGCCGCCCCTGGATTCCCATCGCCGACGCGACGAATATCCTGCTGAGCGAATCGCCGTGCGAGCAGCACGGAAAAAGGGATCGCGCCGGAGATAAAGCCGATGAATGCCCAAATCAATGTGTTAGTGCCCATTTACTCAGCTTTCATTTCGGCATGTACATGGCCAAACGGCGGTCTAATGTGAGTAATCGGCGCAATGCCCCCAATCTTCCACGCGATCGTATTGGCGGTGCCTGGAATGAAAGCGAACCCGGACCGGCGCTTGGTCCAGTTCGGGGTGCGTCTCGAACAAGCGCCGGTCGCCAAAGCGAAATGCTTCAAGCACCAGCGGCAGCTCATGCTCAAAAATCGCATTGCGAAAGCTGGCCGAGCCCACAACCAAGCCGCCGCTGATGTGACAATGCACGCGCAAAAGAGACCCGGCATTTTCTTGTTTCCACTCGGCCAGCACCTCATCGCGCATCAATCGCGTGTACCAGCCGGAAATCTGGCGGCGCTCGAAATCCGGAGCGATGGTCAAGAAAAGATCGCCTGTGGCATCAGAATGCGTCAGCGTATAGCAGCGCGGGAACAACAGCCGTTCCGGTGTCACCCCTTTGGCGAAACGCGTGTGCAGTTTGTTCGGGTCCAGCCTTGCCATGTTTACCGCTCAGCCATGAGGTCATCCAATTTTCACGTCCTCTGTGATTCCCACCACAACTTGGGGAGGCGGACCAGTTTTTCCGCCGCGTTCAAATGGGCGCGCCGATTGAATACATCATAGTCATTCCGTTCAATCTTGTCGAGAATTGCGCGATAGAAATCCGCCGCCGCTGCAATGGCCAACCGGCCGTCGCGCGAGAGCAAGCGGATGCCGCCCCAAGCTTCGGCGTACAAGCGCCGCGTGCGCGCAATCTCGAAATCCATCAGTGCACGAAACCGCGGGTCAACCAATCCGCGTGCGAGGTCGGCTTCGCCGTATCCGAACTTGCGCAAGTCCTCTTGCGGCAGATAAACGCGCCCATCGAGATAGTCTTCGCCTACGTCGCGCAAGATATTCGTCAATTGCAGCGCCACGCCGAGTTTGACCGCATAGGGTAGCGCGCGGCGGTCCTTGAAGCCGATAATATGCATCGCCATCAGACCGACGGTCGAAGCCACGCCGTAGCAATAGCGCGCCAGTTCGTCAAATGTCTCGTACCGTGTTTGCAGTAGGTCGAGACCGACTCCGTCGAGCAAGTGGCGGACGTACGTGATGGGAATGCGATGGCGCACGCGCACTTCGCACCACGCTTGCAGCAAGAGATCGTCGGACGCCGGCTGCGGTGCCAACGCGCGAGCGCGCCACACCGCGAAGTCTTCCGCCGCATCGCCGCCCTCC
>DASWAK010000335.1:0-2976 GCA_036391175.1 Pseudolabrys sp. | reverse complement strand
CGCATTTCGGCTCCGTGCCCACCGATCGTCGGCAACCGCAGCGGTGCGAACAACCGGTCGAGGTCGCTGATTGGTCGACCGCTTACCAATGCAACGGCGCCGCCTGTTAGATCGAACAGTCGCCTGAGCGACTCAATCAATGCATCGGAAACCTGCACCTCGGTCGGCGACGGGCCGATATCAACAATCGTACCATCCACGTCGAGCAAAAGAGCAATCGTCTTTAAATCAAGCTTGGCAAAATCGTCCATGACCGGGTCGTTGGCAATCGTCTGCACTACTATAATTCCGTCCGGTACAAGAAAGTTTGGCAAATCGCCCGCGCTTCAACGCGCCAGCACCTCGACATCACCATCAACGCCAGTCACGACCTTGAACTCACGCTCGTACACTTTTCCCTCATTGCGGGCGATGGCGCGGTATTCGCCCTCGGCGAGGATCACGCGCGGAAAAGCACCGATCGATTCCTTGATGACGTCGCCGCCCGGCGTGAGCACCGACCACGCGGTGTTGGCGAGCGCCTCGCCGCCACGATCGCTCACCAGCTTGAGCGTAATGGCGGCAGCTCGGTGCGTAACAGTAATATCGGTTAGCTTGCCGGCCTGCACGCGAATGTCGGAGCGCACGACCGAATTAGCGTCACCATAGTTCGACACGATGTAATAGGTGCCCTCCGGTACCACGAGCACATCACTTGTCATAACACGTTCGGCGATGGGACGACGGTCGCCCGCCTCAAACTGGCTGCCCTTATAGACGTCAAATGAAATTTGCCCGGCTGGGATGCGCACATCGCCGACCTTACCTTCTATGCGCAGTCCGCCGGCCGGCAGATCAAATTCTTCACGTACGCTCGTCCCGTGCAAGTCGATTGGTTTAACAGCGGTGGCGAGCCCGAACCCCACATGCACGATGTAGGCGCCAGCGGGAAGCACAAGTGTCGGGGTCGGAGATTTGTCTTCCTTTATCAGTTTGAAACTTCCGTTCGCGTCGGCTTTGGCGCCGTAGACCCGCCATGTCAGGCCACCGCCAATCGGCAGTGCGTCTTTGCCAAAGCGCGCGCTGAGCGCAAGCGCCACCTGCCCGGCTGGCACCATTGGAATCGACGCAGTCGTGTTGGTGCTGCCCGAATTCGGCGCTACCGATTGCGCTGGAGGAGTCGACCGGATCGGCAGGTTGCTTGGTCCGAAGATATCGCCGCGTGTTGCCGGCACTGGCGAGATCAGACCGGTCGATGGCGTAGCCGAAAATAATGAGTTCTGCGCCATGGCCATCGGTGAATGGATTGTAGCGACGACAAGCACAACTGCCGACCGTAGCCGGCCGCACAAAACGGCGGTTGCAGGTGTCCAATTCATAGCGTGGTTGTTTTCGGCCGAAATCGAGGCGATTTCAAGCCAACCGCCCCGTTGTTTGTTACCGCGGTAACGCTGTGCTAGGCGCAACCGCGCGTTTTTCACGAGGCCGCCAATGCCTGACGCTCTAGAGCTGTTAAAGACCCGCCGTTCAGTCAAACCAATTGAATTAAACGGCCCCGGCCCGACCGCATCGGAAATCGAAACGCTGCTACGGATCGCTTCGCGGGTACCGGACCATGGAAAGCTTGCGCCTTGGCGATTCATCATATTTGAGGGCAATTCCCGTTCCGCCGCCGGCGAAGCCATTGCCTCCGCATTTCGCGCCAATCATCCGGACGCTACTCCCGATCAAATAGACTTCGAGCGTAACCGGCTCGCGCGCGCGCCACTAGTGATCGCAGTAGTCAGCCGCGCCGGGCCGCATGTGAAGATTCCGGAATGGGAGCAGCTACTCTCGGCTGGTGCCTCGGCCATGAGCCTGGTATTTGCCGCACATGCAATGGGCTATGCCGCGAGCTGGATCACCGAATGGTACGCCTATGACCGGCGCGTGCTGGATGTTCTTGGTCTTGCAGCCAACGAGCGCATTGCCGGTTTTGTGCACATAGGACGTCCGGCCAGGCCCCCGGAGGATCGTGAACGCCCAAATCTTGCCGCTATAATCACACGGTTTGGGGTTTGAGGAACCAATCGTTCGGCGTGGCATTTAACCCTTACGTAATCCGGCGCGCGCACACTTCCTGTCACGTTTCGGTCACAAGACTCCGCCAGCACTCTTTGGATTGCTGTTTTGGCGCTCTCGGCGGGGGACGGCGACGAGCGGGGATAAGGAGAAAACGGTCTTGGTGTTCGAGGGCTTATTCGCGCGAGCGCGCAATGGCGACCGTGCGGCGGAAGCCACCACGCAGCCGCAATCACAACCGGCCCCTACGCGTCCAACTATCGGTCTGGCGCTCGGCGGAGGTGCCGCGCGCGGCTTTGCCCATATCGGCGTGATGCGTACTCTGCTGGCGCACGGCATCGTACCTGACGTGATTGTCGGCACATCAATCGGTGCTGTGGTGGGCGGCTGTTATGCCGCTAAGGAAATGGACAACCTGGAAAGCTGGGCGCGCACCCTGACCGTGCGCGGGGTCCTCAGTTATCTCGACATCAGCTTGTCGGGCTCGGGCCTTATCAGTGGCGGCCATCTCGCAAACCAGCTTGAATCCGGTCTCAAGGACAGTCGCATCGACGATTTGCCGATCCGTTTTGCCGCGATCGCAACAGAATTCAACACTGGCCATGAGATATGGCTCACGCGCGGACGGCTCAGTGATGCGCTACGCGCGTCCTATGCCCTACCGGGAATTTTCCCACCGGTCCTGATCGGTGGCCGTTGGCTGGTGGATGGCGCGCTGGTCAATCCAGTGCCGGTCTCAGCCGCGCGCGCACTCGGCGCGCGGCTAGTGATCGCAGTTAATCTCAATGCTGATCTTTTCGGGCGCGGAACGATTATTGCGAGCCACGGCTCCGACGACAGCGACCTGGTCAGTGCGCAAGCTAAGCCCAATGGGGGCTTACGTGGAATGTTCGGCGGCGAGCGTTCGCTACGCCGGCAATTTTTCGGCCGGCGTGG
>DASWAK010000334.1:0-2345 GCA_036391175.1 Pseudolabrys sp. | reverse complement strand
CAATGGCGTGTCCTACGGCGCGTTGTTGTTTCTCGTGGGCAGCGGTCTGTCTCTCATCTTCGGCGTCATGCGCATCGTCAACCTGTCGCATGGCGCGTATTTTCTGTGGGGTGGCTACATCGCGCTATCGGTCATCGCTGCAACCGGATCATGGGCGCTGTCGCTCCCCCTCGCCGCATTGGCCGTTGCACTTATCGGTTTGGTGATGGAGCGGCTGTTCCTGCGGTCCGAAGGTTTCGAATTCATCCGCAATGCTGTGATCGGACTAGCATTGGGCATCCTGGCGGCGTTGGCTGCGGCTCGAGGCCACTTTATCGGCACGAGTTGGGCTCCCTTCATTGCAATCGCGGCGCTCGTCACCGCAGCATTCTTTTTCATTCTCAATCGTGTTTCGATCGTACCAATCGAAACAGATGTCCTTCGGCAGGTGTTGCTCACTGTCGGCTTTGCCTTCTTATTCCAGCAAGGCGCGCTCGACATCTGGGGCGGCAACAACATGGATATCAATCCGCCAAGCCAGCTGACGCAGAGCATCGTTGTCGGCGGTACCTACTTGCCCCTGTACCGAGTTTTCATGATCGTCATGGCAGTTGCGATCGGCATCGCGCTGTGGCTTGCGATGGAAAAGACCCGCATGGGCGCCGCAGTACGCGCAACCGTTGACGACGCGCAGATGGCGCGGGGCGTCGGCATCGATACCAATCGCATTTCCATGTTCATCTTCGCCCTTGGCGCATTCCTGGCTGCGCTCGGCGGCGTGATCGGCGGCGCTTTTCTTGGCATCTATCCTGGTCTTGATTTCGAAATGCTGCCCCTCGCCTTTGCGGTCGTGATCATCGGAGGCATGGGCAGCCTCGGCGGCGCCGCGATCGGCGCCCTCGCGGTCGGCCTCGCCGATAATTTCGGCAAAGCCCTGTTCCCGGAAGTCTCCTATTTCACACTGTACGCGCCGATGGTTCTGATCCTAGCGATCAAGCCGACCGGCCTGTTTGGTCGAGATTGAGCGCGCGAGCAATGGCAAGCCAATACATCAAGATTCTCGTCGTCGCCGCTGCGCTAGCAGCACTCGCATTGACCGTTCCGCACTCGGGCTCATTCGTTGTTCTGCTGGCGACACGCGCGATGGCCTTCGCCATCCTCGCCATGAGCGTCGATCTCCTGCTCGGCTACACCGGCCTGTCATCGATGGGACAGGCGGCCTATTTCGGCGTCGGCGCCTACTTGACCGCGGTGCTCGCGACCAAAATGCATTTCGGGCTCGGGTGGGATTTTTGGCTTGTGGTCATCATGGGGATTCTGCTCGGTGCGGCCCTGGCCGCTCTTTTTGGCTTATTCGCGATCCGCGCCGGCGGCGTCTACTTCCTGATGATCACGCTCGCACTCGGCCAATGCGTCTGGGGTCTGGCCTATCGCTGGAACTCACTCACTGGCGGCGACAACGGAATCAACATGACGGGCCGACCGAATTTCGGTCTCGACCTCACCAATGAGGTGACGTTCTTCTATCTTGTGTTCGCCTTTTTCGCCGTGTCGATAGCACTGATGTACCTGCTGGTGCGATCGCCCTTCGGACAAAGTCTGGCTGGTATTCGCGAACGCGAACTGCGCATGCAGATTCTCGGCTACAACACCTGGCTGCACAAATATATTGCCTTCATCATTGCCGGCGGATTCGGTGGACTTTCCGGCGTGTTGTGGGCGCACACCAACGGGCACGTCAGCCCCGAAACGGTGGTGTTGACCACCTCGGTGGATGCGCTGCTGATGGTCGTACTCGGCGGCTCCGGCACGCTGGTCGGAGCCACTATTGGCACAGCCATCGTATTTGGCCTGCGCGAATATCTCAGCACGCTGGTGCCGTGGTGGCAGTATGTGCTCGGTGGCGTTTACGTGCTGACCATTCTCTATCTACCGATGGGCCTGATGGGGCTACTCTCTCGCGCACGCCAGAGAATTGGGTCTGAAGGCAAGGAAGAAAGTTTGAAGAAACTCGTGACGAAGCTTTCCTGAGCAGCAACGGGAAGGTTCATGGCAACAAGAGAGGAATGTCGATGACAAACAAACTGCAAAGCGTGTTGCTGGGCAGCTGTCTTGCCCTCGGTCTGGGTTTGACCACCCAGGCCACCGCGGAAGAGCTGCGTATTGGTTACATTTCGCCGGTGACCGGCATCTTCGCCCAGGTCGGAAAGGACATGGTCGATGGATTCCAGATGTATCTTGATGAGCACGGCGGCAAGCTCGGCGGCATGGACGTAAAGTTCATCGTTGAGGACGACCAGGGCAAACCCGACGCCGGCGTCACCAAAGCGAAAAAGCTCATTCTCCAAGACAAAGTGCACATGTTC
>DASWAK010000333.1:0-9222 GCA_036391175.1 Pseudolabrys sp. | reverse complement strand
GCTCACAGGTCTCGTAAAACTGTCCGATGAATTTACCACCGGCTCGTCGATCATGCCGCAGAAGCGCAATCCGGATGCCGCCGAATTGGTGCGTGCGAAGACCGGGCGAATGGTCGGCGCGCTCAACGCTCTGCTAATTGTGATGAAGGGCCTGCCACTTGCCTATGCCAAGGACATGCAGGAGGACAAGGAGGGCGCAATGGACGCTCTGGCTGCGCTCTCGCTGTCGATTGCGGCGATGACCGGTATGGTCACCGATATTGAGCCCGACGCGGCGCGTATGAAGAAGGCTGCCGGCGAGGGTTACGCGACCGCCACCGATCTCGCTGATTGGCTGGTCCGGACTCTGAAAATTCCATTTCGCGAGGCGCATCACGTTACTGGCCGGATCGTGGCCAAGGCGGCTGAGGCGGGCGTCACGCTGCATCGGCTGCCGCTCTCGGTGATGCGAGAGATCGAGCCGCGAATCGCCGACGATATATTCAGCGTTCTTTCGGTCGACCGTTCAGTGAAGAGCCGCACGAGCTTGGGGGGCACCGCACCAAAGAATGTGCGCGCGCAGGCGAAAAAGTGGCTCCGTAAGCTGGAAAAAGAGAAATCCTGACTTCGCCTTGTTTGCCTGTTTTGCTATCTTTCCTCCATGCAAGGAGTGCTTGCCTTGAGGCATTGTGAACGTCCCTTTTTCCGTCTCTCGCTGATCGTTGCGCTAGTTGCGGCGCTCGGCCTGGCAGCGTGCGGACGCAAGGGACCGCTCGATCCGCCGCCGGGGGCTTCGCTCGCAGGCGAACAAGCGACGACGGCTGGCGGAGAGACTCAGCCCGACAGGCGCATCCTTGGGCCTGACGGAAAACCGATTGCGTCGGGTAACACGAATAAACGTATTCCTCTCGACGTCCTGCTCAACTGAGCGTGTCATGCACCACTTTGCTTATCGCGACGGCGTGCTACACGCCGAAGCGGTGAACCTCGATACGCTCGCCGCTGCGGTCGGTACGCCGTTCTATTGCTATTCGACGGCGACGCTCGTCCGCCACTACCAGGTGTTTGCGGGTGCCTTTGCAGATGTGCGCGCGCTCGTCTGCTACGCCATGAAGGCAAATTCCAATCAGGCGGTCGTCAGAACGCTGGCCAAGCTTGGCGCCGGCGCGGATGTCGTATCGGGTGGCGAACTCAAGCGCGCACGGGTAGCCGGCATTTCCGCGGACAAGATCATGTTTTCGGGGATCGGCAAGACCGCTTCCGAGCTCGCGCTCGCGGTCGATGAAGGAATTCTCTGCGTCAATGTCGAATCCGAACCGGAGCTTGAACTGCTGGCGTCGATTGCGGCATCGAAGGGACGCACCGCGCATGTTTCGGTTCGCGTCAATCCCGACATCGACGCCAAGACTCATCACAAGATTGCAACCGGCAAGGCCGAGAACAAGTTTGGCATTCCGATCAGCCGGGCGCGCGAGGTTTACACCCATGCAGGCAAGCTCAAGGGCCTCAAGGTGGCCGGCGTCGATATGCATATCGGCAGCCAGATCACTAAGCTTGATCCGTTCGGCAATGCATTCTCGTTGCTTGCCGAGTTTGTGCGCACGCTGCGTGCCGACGGCCATACTATTTCACATCTCGATCTCGGCGGGGGCTTGGGCATCCCTTACCGCGATGACAACGAGCCGCCGCCGCACCCTGAAGCCTATGCTAATGTCGTCAAACAGGCCACGCGCGATCTTGATTGCCGGCTGATCTTCGAGCCTGGCCGTCTGCTTGTCGGGAACGCCGGTATTTTGGTGACGCGTGTGTTGTTCGTGAAGCACGGCGAAGCCAGGAATTTTGTTGTCGTTGATGCGGCTATGAACGATCTCATTCGCCCGACGTTATATGACGCGCATCATGAGATTTGGCCCGTGGCTAGACAGTCACCGTCCGCCCGCCGCATTCGCGCTGACATCGTCGGGCCGGTGTGTGAAAGTGGCGATTTCCTCGCCATTAACCGGGATATGGTGGAACCGCCAAACGGCGCATTGCTCGCTGTCATGTCGGCGGGCGCCTATGGTGCGGTACAGGCCGGCACCTACAATACACGCGCTTTGGTGCCAGAAGTGCTGGTCAATGATGCCAAATGGGCGCTGGTGCGTCCGCGCCTTGAAGTTGACCAATTAATTGCGCTCGATCGCATGCCGGATTGGCTTTGAGCGCATAAATACGCGCGTGGCCGGGTAGGTCCCTGCGTGTTACCGTGGTCACAAATAGATTCTCCTGAGCCCGAGCGACGGAGCGGCTTTTGGACGAAGTGAGCGACCAGCAGCAAGATCGGGAGCAGCCGACCAGGCTTTTCATCGCGCGAGCGCTAACGCGCGCGCGCGGCAGTCTATTGTGGGAGCGGCTATGGCCAGCGCTCGCTGCACTGGCGACGGTGGTCGGACTCTTCCTCGCCTTTTCTTGGGCAGGTCTGTGGCTGGTGCTGCCGCCGCTTGCGCGCGCCATCGGTCTCTTCGTATTCCTGATCGCGATCGCGGCAGCGGCATTGCCGTTACTGATTTTACGACTGCCTAGTGTCTATGACGGGTTGCGCCGGTTAGATCGGAGCACCGGTGAAGCGCATCGTCCGGCCACGACGGTCGCAGACCGCATTGCGGCCAACAGTCAGGATCCAGTAGCGCAAGCACTCTGGCAGGCGCACGTCGAGCGCGCCCTGCTTTCAGCGCGAAAGTTTAAGGCCGGCTGGCCGGCGCCGCGGCTGTCGTTGCGCGATCCGATGGCATTCCGCGCGCTCGTGGTCATTCTTGTGGTGGCGAGTTTCTTTGCTGCCGGCGGCGAGCGTGTAAATCGCGTTGCGGCAGCTTTTGATTGGCGCGGCGTGGTCGCGCCGGCGAATTTCCGTATCGATGCGTGGGTCATCCCGCCCGTCTATACCGCTCGGCCCCCGGTGATGCTGCCGGGCTTGCGCGCTAGCGAAACTGCGCAGACGGCGGCACCGGTGGCAGTACCGGTGGGCAGTCAGTTGGTGATCCGTGCCACCGGCAAAGTGCGCTTCGATATCGTGCAACATGGTGGCATCGAGAATGCACCGGCCGAAACGCGCGCGCCCCTTCCGGCCGGAACGGAGGAGCGACGGCTGCTGATCAAAAGCGACGGCTCTGCCGCCGTCCATGGCGTGCTGGGTAGTGACCTGGTCTGGAATTTCATCGCAATTCCCGATCGTCCGCCGAACATCGAGCTGACCAAGGATCCGGAACGGCAGGCGCGCGGTGCACTGCGTCTCGATTACAAGATGGACGACGACTACGGCGTCGTAGAAGCGAAGGCGACCTTCTCACTTAAAGACGAGCAACCGTCCGACAAGCCTCGCCATTCACTGTTCACCGCGCCCGACTACGTGCTTTCCTTGCCGCAAGCCCACACCCGTTCTGGTGCAGCGCAAACCACGCATGATCTCACCGAGCATCCGTGGGCTGGCGCCGAGATCATCATGACGCTCACGGCGCGGGACGAGGCCGGCAATGCTGGACGCAGTCAGCCACACGAGCTCACCCTGCCGCAGCGGATATTCGTAAAGCCATTGGCACGCGCGCTTATCGAGCAGCGGCGTATCCTGGCGCTAGATGCCGAAACCAAGCCGCTGGTGCTCACGGCCCTCGACGCTCTCACCATAGCGCCGGAGCGCTTCACGCCCGAATCCGGCGTCTATCTCGGCTTGCGCTCGATCTATCACGACCTTGAGAACGCAAAGAGCGACGACGCGCTACGTGAGGTGGTGGCGCGGTTGTGGGATATGGCGGTACAGCTTGAGGACGGAAATGTCTCTCAGGCCGAGCAAGCGCTGCGTCAGGCCCAAGAGGCATTGCGTCAGGCGCTCGAGCAGGGCGCGAGTGATGAAGAAATCAAAAAACTGCTGGATCAGCTGCGCGCGGCTATGGACAAGTTCCTGCAAGCGCTTGCTGAGGAGATGCGCAAGAATCCGCAACAGCTTGCACGGCCGCTTGACCGCAACACGCGTACGCTCAGCCAGCAAGACCTCAAGAGCATGCTTGATCGGCTTGAGAACCTCGCGCGCTCCGGCAACAAAGATGCAGCGCGCCGGCTGCTCGAGGAATTGCAGTCGATGCTCGAAAACCTGCAGATGGCACGGCCGGGCGCTTCGGGCGGAGAAGACGGCGACGACGATATGATGTCGGCGCTCGACGAATTGGGCGACATGATCCGCAAGCAGCAACAGTTGCGCGACAAGACCTTCCGTCAGGGTCAGGACAATCGGCGCGACCGCCAGCGGGGTCAGCCAGGGCAGAGCGACCGCCAGATGGGCGATCTGCGCCAGGACCAGAAAGGCTTGCGGGACCGCCTCAACAAGCTCCTGGATCAACTCCGTCAGCGTGGGCTCGGCCAGCCGGGTCAGCAGGGTGAGAGCAACGAAATGGGTCAACTCGGTGATGCCGGTGAGGCAATGGGCCAGGCGGAAAGTCAGCTCAGCGAGGGTGATGCCGACGATGCAGTCGATAGCCAGGGCCGCGCACTGGAAGCGATGCGCAAGGGGGCCCAAGGGCTGGCGCAATCGATGCAACAACAAGGCATGGGGCCAGGCCCAAATGGCCGGCCCGGCCGCGGGCAGGCTCGTGCTCAGCAGGACACAGATCCGCTCGGCCGTCCGATGCGTGGTCGTGACTATGGCGACGATCTTACGGTGAAAGTGCCGGGCGAGATCGACGCTCAGCGTGCGCGCCGTATTTTAGAGGAGCTGCGAAAGCGCTTTGGAGAGAGCTTCCGCCCGCAGCTCGAGCTTGATTACATCGAGCGGTTGCTGAAGGATTTCTGATTGCGGGATCGCAAGGTCGTGGCGCTGGAATTGGAGGTCACTGGCGCTGGACTAGTGTTTCCCGCATCGCGTCTTGAATCTGATCGATTACTTCGTTGCAGGAGCCGCATCCTGTGCGTTTGAAAAGCGCACCATTACATCGATCGCATTTTCTGGCGGTGATACGAAGCGGCTACGGAAATCCAGTTTTTCTCCCGGGCCGAGAATGCTGCGGCTCGGCATCACGGTCCAGGTGTAGATTTCCTGTCCGGCCGCGTCGCGCGCAGCAAATCGAAGGCGTGGCACCTCGGTTGGCCGATTGGTGATACTGACGATCGTGCCTTCAATCACAAGGGAAGACAGGCCTTTCTGCGCTTCCGTCGAAATTCGCATGTTATCGAATTTCAAATTGCGTAAATTGACCGGTAGTCCGACGAAAGAAAACAACGAAGCGGTCTGCGGCAGAAAGCGCACAACCTCGCTGCGCGCACCAATCAATGCGACGTCGAAAGCGAGCAACACAAGAATCAAAGCTGTCCAGCGGGCCGAGCGGCGGGCCTGCTTGCGCCGCGCCTGCAACCGCTTGCGGCGAGCTGCAAAGTTCTCAATTTCATCGGACTCCGATCCAGCGACGGCATCGGAAGGCGGGGGTTCGATGGTCGGGACCACCGAGGGTGCATCAGCGACGGCGACGGCCTCCGGCACCGGAGACTCCTCAGGTGCAAATGCGGGATCGCTGTGGGCGGCCGCGACCATCGCTTGCGCCGCTTCGGCACTTTCTTGTGCCGGCTCTGCATCGCTACCAGTGCGGCTCGTTCCGCGACCGGGCCGAACCGCGCCAGGAGACCCCTGTACTTCGGACTCGTTGATTGCGCCATCCGCAGCGGCTGCCATTTCGGGCATAGTGTTCGACGCGTCCGCAAACCACGTCGTCTTGCAGCGCGCGCAACGCACGGTACGGCCGCCCGGGCCGAGAGAGGCCGGCTCGCTCATGTACGAAGTTGAACAGCTCGGACAGGCAATCAGCATGGGATCGATGGTGTTTTGGGTAAACCTACCAGCCGTCCGTTAATGGATGGGAAACCATGGTAACCCCCGATCCATGGGATGAGTTGGTGGAATCCGGCCCCGCGGCTATGGCGGCGCCGTGATAATCTTGTAAAAAGCGCAGTTCCGGAAGGTTGTGCGGGCCCGGGGACGGCTTTCCGTGCGCATCCGAGGACCACGACCGGGCAGTCATTCGACGGTCTTTAACGGGAATTTGTCGGAGAGGGTGGGTGGTCCGATTCGAAAATGTGGGTTTGCGCTATGGGCTGGGGCCCGAGGTCCTGCGCGACCTCACCTTCCGCATCGACCCACATTCTTTTCAGTTCCTTACCGGTCCTTCCGGCGCCGGGAAGACCTCACTGCTACGGCTGCTATTCCTGTCAATGAGGCCGACACGAGGATTGATCACCCAATTCGGCCATGATGTCGCGACTCTTTCGCGCGATGCAGTGGCGACACTGCGCCGCCGCATCGGCATCGTATTTCAAGATTTCCGTCTGCTCGATCATATGACCACTTACGAGAATGTCGCGCTGCCGCTGCGAGTGATGGGCCGTCCAGAGGACAGCTACCGCGATGAAGTGATCGAGCTGTTGAGTTGGGTCGGGCTTGGCGAGCGGATGTGGGCACTGCCGCCGGTGCTCTCCGGCGGCGAAAAGCAACGCGCCGCAATCGCGCGCGCGGTCATCGCACGACCACAATTGTTGCTTGCCGATGAACCCACCGGAAACGTCGACCCCACTCTGGCGCAGCGCCTGTTGCGGCTTTTCATCGAGCTCAACAAGTCAGGTACGTCGGTAGTAATTGCAACTCACGATATCGCGCTGATGGACCAATATGATGCGCGTCGGCTGGTCTTGCATGACGGCCGGCTGCATATTTACGACTGAGGATAGCGATGGCGGAAATCGGCACAGGCAAATTGACTACGCCATTGCGCATCCCGGCGGAGCCACTGCCGCGCTTCGAGACGCCGCTGGTACCACGCAATTCGATTTCCGGGCGCGCTCTCGTCGCTGTCGTTGCGATCATGACCTTTCTTGCGTCGCTGACTACTGGCGCGGCTGTGCTGGTGAGTAAAGCCGCTGGCGAATGGCAATCTGATATTGCGCGTGAAGTAACTATCCAAGTCATCCCCGCGCCTGGCCGCGATCTCGACGCCACTGTCGACAAAGCGGTATCGGTCGCGCGCGGATCCAGCGGCGTCGTAGAGGTGCGGCCGTATTCGAAAGAGGAATCCACCAAGCTGCTCGAGCCTTGGCTCGGCAGCGGGCTCTCCCTCAGCGAATTGCCTGTGCCACGCCTGATTGTGGTCAAGGTCGCAGCGGACGCAACGTCAGACCTTGCGCAATTGAGACGTGTGCTGAGCGATCAGGTGCCGGGTGCCGTGCTAGATGACCATCGCGGCTGGATTGATCGCATGCGCGCCATGGCTGGCACAGCGGTCGCCGCAGGCGTCTGCGTCTTAATTCTGATGTTCGCTGCGACCATATTGTCGGTCACCTTTGCAACCCGTGGTGCGATGGCAACCAACAAAGCGGTGATCGAAGTCCTTCATTTTGTCGGCGCGAAAAACGGGTTCATCGCCCGACATTTTCAGCACCATTTTCTAGTTCTCGGTCTGCAGGGGGGAATCATTGGTGGCGGTGCTGCGATGATCCTGTTTGCGGTCGCTAGCATGATCAGTCGGTGGTTTTCCGGGACCGCGGGCGGCGATCAGACTTCGGCTCTTTTCGGTTCGTTCTCCATTGGTGTTGCTGGCTATGCTGCTGTGCTCGGTCAAGTCTTGCTGATCGCGGCGGTGACCGCCTTAACCTCGCGGCAAACGGTCAACAATACCCTTGAAATGATCGACTGACATGTTTGCTGGTGTCGCTCGTTGGATCGGGTTTCTGACCATGGCGGCCGGTGCCACCGGGCTCATACTGCTCGCGGGCGGATTTGTCCTGTTTGTCTCCAGCATCGCGAACGATGAGGTGTCGCTCGAGAGCAGGGCGGACGGCATCGTGGCGCTTACCGGCGCCGCCGGCCGCATACCCGACGCAATCGAGTTGCTCGCGACCGAGCGCGGCAAGCGTCTTTTGATCACCGGTGTGCATCGCGCAACAAGTTCGCGGGAAATCGCACGAATCACGCCACTCTATTCCAAGTATTTTAGCTGCTGCATCGACCTCGATCGCTCCGCGCTCAATACGTTCGGCAACGCGCTGGAAACCAGGCGTTGGGCACGGGAACACAATTTCAATTCCTTGATAGTTGTGACCTCCAATTGGCACATGCCGCGCGCTACGGCCGAGCTTGCTCACCAGCTACCCGACGTGACGCTGATCGCTTACCCCGTGATCTCCGAAAAGGTAAAGACGGAGCCATGGTGGTCGAATACGGATACCGCACGGCTGCTGTTGGCAGAATACTTTAAGTATCTGTTCGCGCTCATGCGTATGCGCCTTGACCCCGACGGCGCAATATAGGGGGCGGTGTCAGTGACCATTCTCGTTCGCTCGGTCGCCTTTAACGTGCTGTTCTATCTGAACACGCTCGTCTATCTGATTGCCGCGCTGCCCACTTTCTTCATGCCCTATCGCGCCATCATTGCGGTGGCGAAGTCATGGGGCCGCACAAATCTTGTACTGTTGCGTGTGGTCGCTGGGATCGATTGCGAAGTTCGTGGGCGCGAGAAAATCCCAAAGGGACCAATTATCGTCGCCGCCAAACACCAGTCGGCATGGGAAACGTTCGCGCTGCTGCCACTAATCGACAATCCGGTGTTCATCCTCAAACGTGAGTTACAATGGATTCCGATTTTTGGCTGGCTTACTATCAAGGGCCGAATGGTGCCGGTTGATCGCGGCGGCGGCCCGCACGCTCTCGCTGCCATGATCGAGCGTGCGCGCATCGAACTGGCCGACAATCGGCAACTTATCATTTTTCCGGAGGGTACTCGGCGGCCGGCCGGGGCCGAGCCGCGCTACAAAGTCGGCGTCGCGCATCTTTATGCGGCCGAAGGCGTGCCCTGCGTTCCGATTGCGCTCAACTCTGGACTGTTCTGGCCGCGCCGGTCGCTAAGGCGCTTTCCTGGCACAGTAGTGGCAGAGATTCTTGACCCGATCCCGCCGGGACTTGGCAAGGAGGCATTTTTTGAACGCCTGCAAAACGACATTGAAAGTGCGACGGTGCGCCTGATTGCTGAGGGCCGAGCGAAAATGGGACGGTGAGCCAATTCGTAGGCGCGAGCCTGCTGTGTCAGCTGGTGGCCGACTCATGCACTCCTTTGAGCTGTTCGGCCAGCACGTGCAAATCGGCGTCTCGGATACCAAGGGCTTGCAGCTCTTTCACCGCCGCCAGCACGTAATCGCGGCAAGCACCCGACCGGCCGTGACCCTGGCGAGCGTGGTGCA
>DASWAK010000332.1:0-5365 GCA_036391175.1 Pseudolabrys sp. | reverse complement strand
TCCAGACCGAGGAGGAGGCTCGCAAGATGGCTGCGAAGAAGAATTCGCTCGGTCGGATGGGCAAACCCGAAGAACTCGCGAACGCAACCGTCTTTCTGTGTTCAGAACGTGCAAGCTATATTACCGGCGTATCGCTCAACCTCGATGGTGGACGGCTTAAGGGCCTTTGGTAACGCTATGTGCGCGCAGACTTGCCCTCGATGCACTGGCGTCTCCGCGAGCAGCATGTTCAGATCAGACCCCGCTTGGCCAGGTTGCGCATCAGGTCGGCCGTGCCGAAAGTCCAAGGCGGGCATTCGGTTGAAAGCCGGACGGTATTGGTGAGCGTGCCAAGCGTCGGCGTCGATATCGATACCCGGTCGCCGAGCTTGTGTGTGAAGCCTTCGCCCGGCACGTCTCGATCCTCCACCGGCGCGAACATGGTGCCGAGGTAGAGGACAAAGCCGTCGGGATACTGATGATGGTGCCCGATTGTCGCGGCCACGAGGTCGAGCGGATCACGACTGATTTCCCGCATAGAACTGTGGCCTTTGAGCACGAACCCGTCCTCGCCCTCGATGGTGATGTCAAGCTCGGCGGCGCGCACGTCGTTCATGCTGAAGTCGCTATCGAACAGCCGAATGAATGGACCGATCGCCGAAGAGGCGTTGTTGTCCTTGGCCTTGCTCAAGAGCAGCGCTGAACGCCCCTCCACATCGCGCAGGTTCACGTCGTTGCCGAGCGTTGCGCCTTTTACGCGGCCGCGGCTGTTCACCGCGAGAACTACCTCTGGCTCGGGGTTATTCCATTTGGAGATAGGATGAAGCCCGATCGACGCGCCCCAGCCGACGGACGAGAGGACCTGTGCCTTGGAAAAGACTTCCGCGTCGGGACCGATGCCGACTTCCAGATATTGCGACCAGGCTCCCTCGTTGATCAGGGCCGCCCTCACTCTTGCAGCTTCCGGCGAACCGGGCTTCAAGTCGCGCAAACTGTCACCGATGATGGCGCTGACGCGCTCGCGGACCTTCTGCGCCAGTGCCGGATCGCCCTCTGCCTTTTCCTCGATCACACGTTCAATCATGGAGCGAGCGAAGGTGACGCCGCAGGCCTTCACCGCCTGGAGATCGCAAGGCGCCAGCAAATGGACGCCGCCGGTGCCGTCGTTCGGCTCGATGGAGGCTGCGGCAATGTCCGCCAGTGCGCCGAGTTCTTGGCCGTCCGCAGCCTTGACCAGTGCTGCTGGATCGTCCTGTTCGAGAAGATCGCGTATCGTTGGAAACGCGCGGCAAGTGATGTCAACGACCCTAGCATCACGCACGACGACAACCGACGGTCCGCCGACATCGCCGCGCCAGACTCGCCCGACGAAATATCCGACCCCTTGCCCAGGCAAGACCACCGCCATGCAATCATTTCCTACGAGCTGATCATTCGGCGACCGTCAACGCGTTATTCGCTGCCGCTTCGACTGCCGGCGACAGGTAAACGCCCTGCTTAAGGAGTTCGCGCTGGATTTTCCGGGGGTCGACGTTGCGAGGCTGCAGCCCGGAATTGGCCGCGAGCGCGGCCGCAATGCCAGCCGCTTGACCAGTCATCCAACACTGCGGGATCTCGCGCAGGAACGTGTGTGAGTTTGCATCCGACGATATGTGCCGGCCGGCGGCGAGGACGCCATTGAGCCCAGTAGGAACGAGCGCTCCGTAAGGCACCGACACATTCGAAAATTTCGGCGACAAAGAAGTAGAAACGCCGATCTCATCGCCCCAGACTCGACCGGCCACCCAGTCAGCGCGGGTCACTCTGCCAATGCCTGTTATGCGGCGGCTGTGCCGCACGCCAATTTGCGGTGCCCCCAGCATTAGAAAAGCATTTCCAAAGCCTGGAGCATGCTTGCGGTAAATCTCTAGGTGGCCGACGGTCAATTCACGTGATTGAATTTCGACCGAGGTCAAGTCCTCGACGTCAACGGCGTTGTATCCGGAGAGCCGCGGACCCATGAAGAGCGCGACATCGTTACGCCATGACGTGAACGGCTTCTCGAAGAAACCGAGCTCCCGCCGGCCGCGCGCCATGAACTCGGAAAAGCCTTGCGGATCATTCGAACGAAAGTCGATCCAGCGCTCCATGTCGACGCCGCCTAGCAGAAAGGCGGTGTTCATGCAGTGATGGATGTCCTGATCGTCGATATCATTTTCGAGCGGCAAACCGGCCCTCGCTAGCAGGTCTGCATCGCCAGTGGTGTCGATTACCACCTTCGCAAGAATCGCTTGACGACCTTCCTTGCTCTCGAAGATCGCGCCGCGCATTGTGTTGTGTTCTATAATTGGTTCAACGGCCCAAGAATGCAGGGTGAGCCGGATTTTCTGCTCAAGGACCATCTGCATCGACAGCGTCTTAAGCGCCTCGGGGTCGATCGTCGGCGACCAGGTTACGATGCCGTGGTATGCCGCTGTGCGTTGCGCCCAATAGGCCGCGGTAGCGGCATCCTTCGACCCCCACGAATTTCGCGGGGGCCCGAGGACCGCGTCTTTTGGCAGACGCTCAAAGACTTCCTGCGCAAAACCGGCTATCACCTGCTCGCCGGTCCAGTCGGACATACGGTCGATCCAAATGACGAGCCCGCCGGTGGAGAGTCCGCCCAAGTGGTTGTAGCGCTCCACCAACATGACGTCCGCGCTCAACCGGCCGGCCGCAATCGCTGCCGACGTTCCGGCCGGTCCGCCGCCGATCACGAGCACGTCGGTCTCGGCGAATACGGGAATTTCCCGCGCGGCTTCCTTGTAGGTCAAGGCTGGACGCGCACGTGGGCGCCGACGATCGGCGCCGCTGAATATTTCGAGTCCCTGCTCTTTATTAACAACGTTTTCCATGCTGTCTGCCATGATCAGCATTCTCAGTTACCCGTAAAGTTTGCCAAGCGTTTCTCCACAAAGGCAGCCATTCCCTCCTTTTGATCTGCGGTACGGAAGGCGAGACGAATAGCGCGGCGCTCGACGTCGAGCCCGGCCGACAAAGTGGTCTCGTAAGCCGCGAGCACCGCTTCTTTGCCCAACCGGGCGGCAATCGGCGCGCGGCTCGCGATCAGCTCGGCTAGCGCGATGGCGCGATCTAGCACCCGTTCGGCGGGCAACATTTCCGCGATGAGGCCGCGTTGCAACAATTCCGATGCCGCGACTGGTTCGCCGGTCAGTACCATCTTCATGGCCAGGGATTTTCCGATCACCCGGGTGAGCCGTTGCGTCGCTCCATCGCCCGGAATGATGCCGATGGTGATTTCCGGCTGGCCAAACACGGCGTCGTCCGCCGCGATGATAATGTCAGCAAGCATCGCAAATTCCAAGCCGCCACCGAGGCAAAGCCCGCGCACAGCGGCAATCATTGGTTTGGAAAAATGCTCAATGGCGTGCCACGCCGATTGCCGCGCATGATTGCTGATGGCATGAAAACCATTGCGTTGCATTTCCTTGATGTCAGCACCCGCAGAGAAGGCGTGCGCGTCGCCAGTGACGACCACACAGCGGATTGCCGGATCCGTCTCCGCTGCCACCAAAATCGAAGCGGCTTGACGCAACAACTCCCCGCTGAGCGCGTTACGCTGACCGGGGCGATCAAGCTGCAGCTGCAGTACGCCGGCATGCACCGGCGATGTCGCGACCAGCTTGTTGGGTTCTGCCATGTGATGACCTGTTTGCGTCTTTCAGTTCTTGTCAGGTTCGATGCCGGCGCCGCGTTCCCTTGCCCCAAAATTCAAGCATGTCGCTGGTACCCGATCGTCATGCTGGCATCACCCCATTTTCCCAGTTGTTCACCTCAGTCTTTGCGGTTGTTCGGTGTCGGAGATCGATATCGTTGACTGTATAGATCACACTAATTGGGTCGCTAAAGGCGGCGGCGCGTCGTCAGCGGAGAAGAAGAAGCAGAATGCAACATACCAGCTTCGCGGTCGGTCGTTGAAATCGTTTTCAATTTGGACGATATGCGCTACATGAATGCGATGCGGCATGTTTAATACGTGATGCGTGAGGAAACGGATGCAGTGCAATGCATTTCGCATGCTGCGACGCACCCAAAGAACGAGCGGCCATAGCGGTCTTCTAGCGACCGCGGCGATTCGAATGCTCGGGCGGGCAACGAGGGAGGGGGGAATAATTTGGATCTTCTCAGCGGCATCCGCATCCTGAGCTTCAACCATTTCTTCATGGGGCCCGCGGGTATTCAATACTTAGCGGATCTCGGCGCCGACGTTATCTCGGTCGAGCCGATCGGCGGTGCATTCCAACGCAAATGGGGCGGTGCCAACAAGCAGGTTGACGGGCAGACTATGCTGCAGCTCGCGGCCAACCGAAATAAACGCAGCTTGGCCCTCGACCTGAAATCGTCCGCTGGCATCGAGATTGCGCGCAAGCTCGCCGCCACCGCAGATGTGCTCGGCGAGAACTATCGGCCGGCGGTGATGAAAAAGCTTGGGCTCGACTACGAGGCCGTGCGCGCAATCAATCCCAAGATTATCTACGCCGCGGCGTCGGGCTTTGGTCAAACCGGGCCCTATGCCGACCGGCCAGGCCAGGATTTGCTGATCCAGGCGCTCTCCGGTCTCGCGGCGATCAACGGTAAGGAACCCGATGGGGCGCGGGCGGTCGGGGTGTCTGCCGCCGACCACCACGGCGCAGCATTATTCGCGATGGGCATTCTCGCGGCACTGGTGCGCCGAGCCCGCACTGGCCAGGGCTGTCGTGTCGACGTGAGTTTGCTGTCATCTGCGATCGACCTGCAGCTCGAATCCTTCACCTGCTACCTAAACGGTGCGAAGCCGGCAACGGTGCGCCAGCCGCGCCACATCGCCGGCTGGTACTTTGGCGCTCCCTACGGAATTTATCGCACGGCGGACGGGCACCTTGCGCTTTCGCTGTCGGCGTTGACGACAGTGGGCGAGGCCATCGATCTGCCGGCGCTCGCCGGAATCGGCGATGCCGAAGCCTATGAGCGCCGCGAGGAGATTGCCGACCAGATTGCCGCTCGGCTTTTCGAGCGTCCGACGGCCGCGTGGATCGAAGTGCTAACCAGACATGGCGTGTGGCATGCGCCCGTGAATGACTACGCGGACGTAGTCGCCGATCCGCAGGTGCAGCACAACAACAGCTTCATGACGGTGGCTGGGGCCACTGGTGCGCCCGTCACGATGGTGCGCCATCCGGTGCGCTATGACGGTACCGCACCGGACGTCTTCTTGCCGCCGCAGGCGTTGGGAGCGCAGACGCGTGAGATCCTGAAGGAAATCGGCTACGGCGACGCCAAGATCGACAATCTCGCTGCGAATGGCGTCGTCGGATTATCGCAGCCAGAGACTGCCGGGAAACCGTCAGCTGCAGCATGGACTGATGTG
>DASWAK010000331.1:0-3213 GCA_036391175.1 Pseudolabrys sp. | reverse complement strand
CGCCGGCGACGAACTTTATCGTATCGCCGACTTGTCGCAGGTTTGGGTCATCGCTGATGTAGCCGAAGGCGATCTCGCCGATATCAAACCAGGCACACGAGCGAGCGTGACCTTTCGCGCCTATATGGGCGAGCCTGTCGAAGGTGTCGTTACCTTTATCTATCCGGAAATGCGCGCGGAGACGCGCACGGCTCGGGTCCGCATCGAAGTCCCCAATCCGGATGGGCGGCTCAAGACCGACATGTATGCCGACGTTGTTTTCCAGATCGAAGGCAGCGGCATTCCGGTTACGGCAGTTCCTGCGAGCGCCATCATCGACAGCGGGACACGCCAGGTCGTGCTGGTGGCCAAGGGCGACGGTCGCTTCGAACCGCGCGCGGTCAAGCTTGGCCGCCGGGGGGAAGGCCATGTCGAGATCGTCGAAGGATTGATGACCGGTGAAGAGGTCGTCACCTCCGCGACTTTTCTGATCGACGCGGAAAGCAATCTGCAGACGGCACTGAAGGCGTTTACGCAACCTGAGCCGGCCAAATGATCGCGGCCCTGATCAGGGGGTCTGCACGCAACCCCTTCCTTGTCGGGTTGACGGCTTTCTTTCTCACGCTCGCCGGGCTTTACGCGGTGGCGCGCGTTCCGCTTGACGCGATACCAGATCTCTCCGATGTGCAGGTTATTGTTTACACGGAATATCCTGGGCAGGCGCCGCAGGTGGTCGAGGATCTCGTCACCTATCCGCTCACCACGGCGATGCTCAGCGTGCCGAAATCGCGGGTGGTCCGCGGCTTCTCGTTCTTCGGCGTTTCGTTCGTGTACGTCATCTTTGAGGATGGCACCGATCTCTATTGGGCGCGCTCGCGTGTGCTGGAATATCTCAATTCCGCGACCCGCCGGCTGCCCTCCGGGGTCGCACCCAGCCTTGGTCCGGACGCGACCGGCGTTGGCTGGGTTTATCAATACGTCGTGCGCGGCGCACAAAAGAACCTCGCCGAACTGCGTACCATCCAGGACTGGTACCTGCGCTTCGGCTTGATCAAAGCGGAAGGCGTTGCAGAAGTCGCCAGCGTCGGCGGTTTCGTCAAGCAATACAGCGTTGTGATCGACCCGCGTCGGCTCCAATCGCTCGGAATTTCTCTGGCAAAAGTGCGCGATGCATTGCGTGCGAGCAATATCGATGTCGGCGGCCGCACGGTCGAGCTGGCAGAAACCGAATTCGCCGTGCGCGGTCGCGGCTACGTCAAGTCAATCGCTGATATCGAACAGATTGTGGTCAAGACCGAGCGTGGCGTGCCAGTTCTGCTCCGCGATGTTGCACGCGTCGAGCTCACGCCCGATGAGCGCCGCGGTATCACCGAAATGAACGGCGAGGGAGAGGTGGTCACTGGTATCGCGCTTCAACGCTTTGGCGAGAACGCTCTCACGGTGATCAAGAATGTGAAACAACGACTCGCCGAACTGGCGCCAAGCCTACCGGAAGGCGTGACCATTGATGCTGTTTACGACCGCTCGGAGTTGATCTACCGCGCAATCGATACCCTCAAGCGAACTTTGGCGGAGGAAAGCGTCATCGTCGCCTTGGTCTGCGTCATCTTCCTGCTGCACGTGCGTAGTGCGCTGGTCGCGATCATCACCTTGCCGCTTGGCATTCTCATTGCTTACCTGTGCATGTATCTGCTGGGCTTGAGCTCCAACATCATGAGTCTCGGCGGCATCGCTATCGCCATCGGCGCAATGGTCGACGCCGCCATCGTCATGATCGAAAACGCCCACAAGCATCTGGAGCGAGCGCCGCCGGACAAGCCGCGTAGCGAAGTTTTGATCGCGGCGGCAATCGAGGTCGGGCCAGCGCTGTTCTTCAGTCTCCTTGTCATCACGGTGTCGTTCTTGCCGATCTTCGCGCTGGAGGCGCAGGAAGGGCGGATGTTCAAGCCGCTCGCTTACACCAAGACCTTCTCCATGGCGGCGGCGGCGCTGCTGTCGGTGACGCTGGTGCCAGCGCTGATGCCGCTGTTTGTGCGGGGCCGCATCATGCCCGAACACCGCAACCCGGTGAACCGGGCCCTGATGTGGATTTATCGTCCGGTGATCCGTTGGGCGCTGCGCTTCAAGGTCGCCACCATCACAATCGCAGTCCTTGTGCTGCTTGCGAGCCTGTGGCCAGCCTCACGTCTTGGCAGCGAGTTCATGCCGACGCTCAACGAGGGCACTCTGTTCTACATGCCGACAACCCTGCCGGGGCTTTCGGTCACCAAGGCGGCGGAGTTGGTGCAGACGCAAAACAAGATCATCAAGGGCTTCCCAGAGGTCGCTTCGGTGTGGGGCAAGGCGGGGCGCGCGAATACAGCGACTGATCCCGCGCCGACCGAGATGTTCGAGACCATCATCAACCTGAAGCCCGAGCGGGAGTGGCGTCCAGGACTGACTGTCGAAAAACTCATCGCCGAAATGGATCAGGCGATGCAGTTTCCCGGCGTGTCCAATGCCTGGACTATGCCGATCAAGGCCCGCATCGATATGCTCGCCACCGGTATTCGCACCCCGGTGGGTATCAAGGTTTACGGCCCCGACCTTGCTGAATTGGAACGGCTCGCTCGTTTGATCGAGGCGGCCGTGCGAACCGTGCCCGGAACGACCAGCGCTTTCGCCGAACGCATTATTGGCGGCTACTATCTCAATATCGATCCGGATCGCGCGCAGCTCGCTCGTTATGGTTTGATGATTACTGACGTGCAGGACGTGATTGCGAGTGCGCTCGGTGCCGATGCGGTCACCACGACGGTCGAAGGGCGCGAGCGCTACACCGTGAGCCTGCGCTATCCGCGCGAATTGCGTAGCGATCCGCAGTCGATCGCAAGCGAGGTGCTTATTCCTTTGCCCAATGGCGGCACCGTTCCGCTCGGGCAGGTTGCCAAGGTGGAGCTTGCTAAGGGGCCGGCTACCATCCGCACTGAGAATTCACAACTCGCCGCCTACATCTATGTTGATCTACGTGACCGTGACCTCGGCGGCTATGTCGCTGACGCGCAGAAGGCAGTCGCCGCACAGGTCAAATTCCCGGCCGGCTACTACATCACGTGGAGCGGGCAGTTTGAGTACATGGAGCGGGCCAAGGCGCGCCTCAAGATTGTTGTACCAGTCACGATGCTGATCATCTTTTTGTTGCTTTATCTGAATTTTCGGCGCGTGACCGAGACTTTGATCGTCATGCTCTCAGTC
>DASWAK010000330.1:0-1669 GCA_036391175.1 Pseudolabrys sp. | reverse complement strand
GATTTAGATAGCGTGCATCAAGTTCAGATCGGTTGGTTACCGGCTACACCACCTCGCGCAACTTTGATGGCTAACGCGCGACCTCTGATGAGGAACCGACTCAGAAAACGTCCGTTCACGACTCGCGGCCTATCGCCCGCGATCGAACGCATCGGCCAGCGCGTCGAAATCGTTGCGCTCAGCCCGCGGTTTGCGCCGCGTCGCCATTGAGTATCAGCCAATCAAAATCGCAGACGATCGCGCAGGGCGCGATGATCGTCTAGCCGGACGAGTTCGCGCACGATTTGTGTGAGCAACCTCACCTCACTACCGTCAAGTTGTCCACCGTGTGCACAGTTCAGCACGCGTAGCGGGATGTCGAATTTGCAACGCATTGCAGCCCCAATCCTTGCCTATCAATCAGCATGCTGATTCACCTCTGCCGCGCGCGAATGGCTGATGGAGAAACGCATGTCACAACATAGACCAACATTGGCCCCGGCTATATTCGCTCTTTTTTCATTAGCCGCTTCTTGCGCAGTATCGACAGGGGCCCTGCACGCCGCCGAGTGCAACGCCAAGCCAGACAAGCCGCCACCGCAGGGCGAGCATTGGTACTATCGGACCGATCGCGCCACGAAGCGTCAATGCTGGTATCTCGGACCAGAAGGCGCCAGCGTTCAGAAGGGCACGACGCAAGCGTCGGAACAGCCCGCGTCGGATGCGCTCGCACAGCCGGCTGCACCACAACGCGCACAGCGGCCGACGGCCGCATCGGCGGCGACTGAGCCAATCGTTCCCGCACCGGCGGTTCCACTGCCCTGGCCCGAGGCGTCTAAATTGCCGGACGTGCCTCCACCGGCGCTGAGACCGACGCTCATCGAGCGGCCACAATCAGTTGATGCGAGCGACCCCGCCCCGACGTCAACGAGCAGTTCTGCCGAGGGGTCGCAATCGCCTGCAAACGCGCGATCTTCACCCGCCGCTGCACCCGCGAAGGCCACGGAAGGCGCCGATCACACCTTAGCGCTGGCAACGATCGCGCTCGCAGCGCTTGTCATTTCTGGCTCCGTGTTTCACGCCACGCGCTGGCTGGATCGGCGCAGGGCTCGCAATCGCCACCGCCTCGAATGGCCGCACCCATCGACCTTAAGCGCACCCTACCCGCGCGCCCCTGTCGACCTCGATTCTGAAACAGCGGCACGGCACATTCCTCCGCCACCCAAGCCGTTTGACGAGACAAAGAGGCTTACGCAGGCATTGCACCAAATCCTGAACGAGTTGCAAACGAAACATCACGTCTTACAGCCTGGGCCGAGCATCTTGTCGCGTTCGAGTCGGCCGCCGGCCGCAACTCGATCAGACCTCATCAACAACGGAGTATCGTGAAGACGAAGTAACCGTGACGCGGTCCGGCTAGCAGCAAATTGCAAAACTGGGTCTAGATAGTCGGCGGTAGGCCTGCACCATAAATCGTGGATGTTGGCTAGATTTTTTCTCTGGCTCCGCCATCCTTCCACAATAAAATCCCAAAATCTCCACAAAAAATTCCCGGCGTTTTTGTTCGCTAATGATTGCTTGGGATCAATGCCGCGAGGGGGCGCGTCATGGCAACAATTCCATTTTTGAACACAGTTCCATTCGGGAGTGGAGAGGCTTTCGAGCCTGAAACGATTGAGGCTATGGGCAT
>DASWAK010000329.1:0-4505 GCA_036391175.1 Pseudolabrys sp. | reverse complement strand
CTTCAAAGTCGATCCGGCGGATCCGAAGAAAGCCGTCCCAGACAACAAGCTCTCGGTGATCGACCTCAAGACTAAACCGCCGGCGGTCATCGCAACGCTGGAAGCTGGTCTCGGCGCGGCAGGCGTATCAATCAACAATGCCGGCACGCTGGCACTGGTTGCCAACCGCAGCGAAGGCACGGTGTCGGTATTCACGATTGCGGGGAATAAGCTCACACCGGCCGGCAAGATCCAGCTCGGGGACCCCAAATCCGGACCAAGTCATGTTGCGTTTACACCCGATGGCAAGAGTGCGTTAGTCACTCGGGATGGCGATCACAAGGTTTCGATTCTGTCTGTGGACGGAAACAAAGTCGAGGATAGTAAAAAGTTCATGGTAGGTGGCGTCCGGCCCTACAGCCTTGAGATCAGCGCAAAAGGCGATGTCGCTGTGTTCACTAATCAGGGTGGCGGGCAAGGCGATATCGACGTCATCAGCGTCGTCGACCTCAAGACGAAGCCGCCGCGCATAGTCGATACCATCAGCGTCGGCCAGACGCCGGAAGGTGTTGCGATGTCGGGCGACGGCGCTTACGTCGCCGTCACGGTGATGAATGGTTCGAACCGTGCGAAGGACCATCCGGCCTACAATGACTACGGGTTACTGACGATTTTTTCGATCAAGGGCACGACTCTAAAAAAACTCGCTCAGGCTAAGGTCGGTCATTGGTGCCAGGGCGCAGCCTTTAGCAAGAATAACAAGACCGTGGTGATTCAGTGCATGGTCGAGAAAAACCTGCAGGTGTTTGGTTTCGATGGTCGCAACTTGAAACCGGCCGGTACGGTGGCGCTTAGTGGGGGAGGCGCGGGACTACGGACGGCAGCAAGGTAAGCCACACGTTGGCTCGCCTGTAATTTCGCTGATTCTCAGCTGGTACCTATGTTTGCGGGTCAGCGATGCAAGCACCCCATTGCCGGCTGGGATGCCGAGGCGGTAGAGCTTTGCCATGAGCGCTCGTTCCGCTGAAAAGCTGGCCATTGCCGTCGCGCAGCTCAATTCGACCGTTGGCGACATCGCCGGCAATGTCGAGAAGGCACAGCGCGCACGTGCGGCTGCGGCTGCCCAAGGCGCTGATTTGGTCGCCTTTCCCGAGCTGTTTATCGCCGGCTATCCGCCCGAGGACTTAGTGCTCAAACCGGCGTTCCAGGCTGCCTGCCGCTCGGCGGTCGAAGCCCTCGCACGCGAAACGGCTTCGGCAGGTCCAGCCTTATTGCTCGGCACACCATGGTTAGACAACGGCCACCTCTACAATGCGGTTGCACTGCTTGACGGTGGTGCAATCACCGCGCTGCGCTACAAAGTCGATCTTCCCAACTATGGTGTGTTCGACGAAAAACGGGTGTTTGTGCGAGGACCAATGCCGGGGCCAGTTAATTTTCGCGGCGTGCGTCTGGGACTTCCGATTTGCGAGGATATCTGGGGCTCCGAGGTCGTCGAATGTCTGGCAGAAACCGGCGCCGAGATGCTTGTCGTGCCGAACGGCTCGCCTTACTGGCGGCAGAAAGGCGATGTGCGCCTCAACATTGCGGTGGCGCGTGTAACCGAGCAGGGGCTGCCGACAGTCTATGTCAATCAGGTTGGTGGTCAGGACGAGTTGGTGTTCGACGGCGTTTCGTTTGGCCTGCATGCGGATTGTTCACTGGCATTCCAGCTCGCTGCATTCCAAGAAACGATCGTGACCACGCAATGGGTTCGCCGTAAGGGGGCGTGGCGCTGTGAGAACGGTCCGCGGGTCGATAGCGTCGAAGCTGATCGTGCCGATTATAGCGCTTGCGTGCTAGGCCTACGTGACTACGTCAACAAAAACGGATTTCCCGGCGTCGTGCTGGGATTGTCGGGCGGTATCGATTCCGCACTATGCGCAGCGATGGCTGTGGATGCGCTCGGGGCAGAGCGCGTGCGCTGTGTAATGCTGCCCTACAAGTTTACATCGCAGGAATCGCTCGACGACGCTGCTGCCTGCGCCAAGGCGCTCGGCGTGCGGTACGAGATGTTGCCGATCGCGTCCGCGGTTGAGGGCTTCGAAGCGGCCCTGACACCGGTTTTTTCCGGCTTACCGCGCGATGTTACCGAGGAAAACCTGCAAGCTCGTGCGCGCGGCACCATTCTTATGGCGATCTCCAACAAGTTCAATCTCATGGTGGTGACGACCGGCAACAAGTCGGAAATGTCAGTTGGCTATGCGACGCTCTACGGCGACATGAATGGCGGCTTCAATCCGATCAAAGACCTTTACAAAACTGAGGTGTTTCGTCTGGCACGCCTGCGTAATAGCTGGAAACCGGAAGGCGCCAAAGGGCCAGATGGATCGGTAATCCCGGAGAACATCATCAGGCGGCCGCCCACAGCGGAGTTGCGTGAGAACCAAAAGGACGAGGATTCGCTGCCGCCCTATGCCGTGCTTGATCCGATCCTAGAGCGACTGGTCGAGCGCGAGGAGCCGATCGCCACCATCGTCGACGCCGGTTTTGACCGCGATACCGTGATGCGGGTTGAGCGCATGATCAACATCGCCGAATATAAACGCCGCCAGGCGGCGCCGGGCGTCAAGGTAACGCTCAAGAATTTCGGCCGCGACCGCCGCTATCCGATCACTAATTGTTTCCGCGATCCCGGCACAGCGATGCCGGCATCCGATGTTTCGTTGATCACGGGCAAGCCCGCAAAGTCAGAGGCATTTGACTTTTGACAGCTAGCGTGTCGGCAGGAAGGTCGGACCGACCGTACGTACAGTGCGTTTGGCCGGATCGGTCTGGCCGGGCGCCTCCGCAAGGGGGGCCGGGGCCACAGGCGCTGTTTCGGTTGGTACGCGTTGATTAGGCCGGATCGGCTTGCCATCGACGCCGACCCGCGGTTGCGACAGTTGCTTGGAATTCTGCTCCGTGACAACAACGTCGCCAGGCGCGACTGTATCGTCAGGACCGATGGCCTTGAGCGTTTGCGCCCAACTTTCACCTGGTCGGCGGCAGCTACAGGCAGGATCCATAGCCTTGCGATACTGGAAGGCGGTTGGGAGCTCTGTGTAGAGGCTGCCATTGAGCGAAACCGCCTGCGCCATTTCCTCGCCGGGATTGTGATAGGTGTAGAGCGAAACTTCGGACGCCGGGCACATACGCTGACAGGTTTGTTCATCATCACGAAATCGATCCGGCGAGGTCGAGTACGAAATCGGGAAATAGAAACCGTCGCAGGTGCGTACACAGACGGTGCGGAAGGTGCCGCCCATTGGGCCGGAGGGGGTTGAGAACATACCGCCGCCGCCATTGTTGCCGAACAAGCGATCGAGGAAGGTGCCCTGCTGGCCGGCGAGAGCCGCGGAGCGGTATTGCGGGCCGCAACCGTTGTCGCCGAGCGCGATCAACAGACCCTGCCGTTGGGCGGCGCGTTCTGTCGTGCCGCCATTGAGCCGTTCCAGATCGTTGCGAATGCGCTCAAGCGCATTGCGCTGTTGATCGATCTGCCGCCTCAGCCCACCGCATTGCGGCGGCGGATTGCTGAATATCGAGAAGAACCCGAAGCTTTCGCATCCGATGCGCCGTGACTGCGCCACGAGCCGGTCGATCTCGAATTGCTGGCGGTTGACCATATCTTCCGTGCGGCGAATTTGCTCGACGCGCGCCGGATCCGCATTGCCCCGATCGAGCGTTGCGAGCTGGGCCTCAAGCCGCTGGCAAGTTGGATTCGAGAACTGCGCCTGCGCCTGCGCCGCGGCAAGGCCTGATAACGCCGCGATGACCGCGGCAGCCAACTTGTAGGAGGATCCCCTCATGCGCGGACACTGTAGTCTGTAAATCGCGGCGGGGCGAGGCTTCTTATCACTGTGCCCGTGCGACTTCAGAACGGAGGTTCCACAGTACGCCAGAAACGATGATGAGGGCGCCAAGAAGGACGAAAATGTCGAGTCGTTCACCATAAAATGCCCAGCCGACCACGGCGATCAATGGGATACGCATGAAATCCAGTGGGACGACCAGTGTCGCGTCCCCGGAGCGGAACGCGTTGCTCAGACAATAGTGTGATGTGAGCCCGGCCGTGCCAACGCCGATTGCAGGCAGAATGTGACGCGTCTCAAAGTGCAAGAACACAGTCGGATCGCTACCTACCAGCGAGAGGGGAAACTGGATCACCGCCATCCAGAATACGATTCCAAAGGTGGTCTCCGTCATCGTCAGCTTTTTGGTGGTGATCATGGTGATGGCGTAGCCGAACGCGGCCAGTAGCACCAAAATTGCTGCAGGATTGAAGCTCGCGATACCCGGCCGCAGGATGACCAGTACGCCGATCAGGCCAAACACAACGACACCAAGACGGCTCGGGGTCATTCGCTCGTGCAAAAACCAGATCGCGAGCAGCGCTGTCCACGCCGGCATTGTGAATTCCAGAGCGAACACGGTGGCTAGCGGCAGCATGGTGAGGCTGAGCGCCCAGGAGAATTGCGATGCGTAATGAACGGTGTTGCGGAAAA
>DASWAK010000328.1:0-2401 GCA_036391175.1 Pseudolabrys sp. | reverse complement strand
TCGAGCCCGTACTTCTTATAGGTGCCGTCGGCGACGGCCTGATAGAAGCCGCCGTGCTCGGCTTCGGCGACCCAGTTGGTGCCGAAGCGAACCTTGTCCAGCTGTTGCCCTTGCGCCGCCGAAGCGAAGGCGAAAAGTAGTAAAAACGCTGGGGTTCTGCTCATTTTCTCACTTTTTCATGGCCTGGCCGAACCGGGTACCCGTCCGCCGCAACCTGTTGAACCTTTTTCAGAGCCCGCGCGACCCATGCATATCGTGCTCGCTCCAGATCGCCCTCAATTTAACCGGATGGAGACCATCATGACCAAGTCCAAGATCACCGCAGCCATCCTGACCGAAGGGTCCGCTTTTTTAAAATCTGATGATCGAGCGCACGCCCACGACCTGGGCGTCAGGGTACCGGATGCCCGTGCCGCTCGGATGCCAGATGTAGGTATACACCGGCTGCACGACCCAGCCTTTTACGATCTGCGCTACGTAAGTGAGTTCGAGATTCATCTCGTAATCGCGCGGCGGCGTGGACAGCGCGCCGAAGTTGATCTGGTTCTGATCGAAGGCGCGAACGCTGTTGGAAAAACGTGAATAAATCACGCTAGCGCCAAAGCTGTCGTCCGGCCGCTTCGGAATCATTCCGGCAAAGACAATTCCACCATCGATCTCAACATTGACCAGATTGCGGTCGGACGGACTGATCGCGGAACGATTGAAAATGGAAATGCCGGTATCTCCGCTGCCGCCTGGTAGGCGATAGAGCTGCTGGTCGATCACTCCGTAAATTCCGTAGTCGCCGCGATGCATCAGCGGCATGCCATTGCTGGCCGAATTAGCCAACAGGATGCCGTTGTTAGCGACAGGCTGGGCAGGAAATTGGCCGAGATGACTCCAGCCGCCGATCTTCAAAGTCGTGGCAAGCCCCGTATCATCTTTCCCGCGATTTCGTCTCCACTGAAATTCGCCCATCATGAAGGCCGGATCGCTCAGACGGAAATTCAGGCCGTAGCGATTGCAAGTATCGGGATCGGCGCCCGGACATGATGGCGCCGGATCGCCGTTGAAAATGGCAAATAACAGCGAGGCGTCCTTCGGTAATTCGTACTTTACGCGCGCGCCGACAGCCGACAACGGATAGGCAGGGCCACCGCCCGGCAAGTTATCCGCGCCGATCGTCGGCCAATCGCTCTGCAGGAAGATCTGATTGACGTCGCTGTAGAAGAATTCGGCGTCCGCGGCCAGTTGGCCAAATCTGAAACTCACGGGACCAAACCAGCGTTCGAGCCACAACTCCGACAGGCGTACGGTTGGCGTCGCTTCGATCGCCGCGATCGTGTTCGTGCCGCCGACGTAGTCGCGTCGTATGCGGCCGTCGTTGTAGATGCCAAAGGCATTGGCGTAGAAAGTCCACTCCTTCCAGCCGGCGAGCTTTTCAAGATCGATGTAAAGCTGCGCCTCCAGCTTGCCCTGATCAATGGTCCCGCGCCGGATGCCTCCAGACAAATTGCTCAGCACATCGTTCGTGTAGATCAGATTGTACGAAATGCCGTGGTCATAGAGCTGCTTCCGAATTCCGAACGGGTCGCCGTTCTGTGGAAGGCTGGTGGCGATCGAGGGTTCGGTGATGCCGAGGCTCTCCGGCGCGCCTTGTGCCCGCATTGGTGCGGCGTCTATGCCAGCAAGGACCGCAACCACCGCGCAGTGAATGGGCCACCGACGTAACTTCATACCGACCGCGATAGCATTTATTGCACTGCACCAAAGCGCCAGATAGGGCCGAGCCTCCTGAAAACAGAAGACATTTATGCCCAGAAAAACTGACAGGTGGATGACCCGCTAAATGCCCGTTCGGCCGACGAGCATAGCCCCGAAAAAGCCCGAGGCAATTTGTCCATGAGCGAAACAGGTCGAAATCCGCACATTTAAAGACGTTTTCCAAGACTAGCTGGCCTTCGGTGCCCACCGCGCGGCAGCAAAGCCTTGGCGGCACCTTGATTTACCGACCGTGAATTCTTTATTTCGCGGTAATGCCGTAACGCAGCATCCATTCACTATAACGCTCGCCAACAGGGGAAGACCGGGACGAATTCCTTGGATCGGCTCGTCGGAACTATTATGTCGCAATTTACGCTGCGGCCGCAGGTGCGCACTCGCAATAGTGTGATCGCCGCGGTCGTTCTGATCTTTTGTACATGGCTTGCGGTGACCGCAACCACGTACGCACCGCGCGCGGACAAGCTTGCCGAGTCGGAAGCGACAACCCAGGGCCGCCGTGAAGGTGCATTGTATTACCCGACGCCAAAGCAATGGGCTTCGCTGACGACCGCGCCGGTCACCGAAGTCGTGTTCCGCACCGAACACTTGACCGAGGGAAAGATCGGCGTCGACGAAGATCGCGCAACGCTGGTGT
>DASWAK010000327.1:0-1571 GCA_036391175.1 Pseudolabrys sp. | reverse complement strand
GGAAGCTCTGAAAATCTCCTTGCATATCCGTGGGCTGGGCCTATGGTGAAGCCAGCGGATTGCAGGGAGGGTTGGCAATGAGACAGACGACGTTTGCCTCGCTCGCGTGGAACGCCAAGGGCCGAACGACCCGCCGCGAGCGCTTCCTTGCCGAGATGAACGCAGTGGTGCCGTGGGCACGACTGACGGCGCTGATCGAGTCGCACTACCCGAAGGGCGGAAGTGGTCGTCCGCCGATGCCGCTGGAGCGGATGCTGCGCATCTACTTCATGCAGCAATGGTTCAATCTCTCCGACCCGCAGACCGAGGATGCGCTCTACGACATCGAGCCGATGCGCCGCTTTGCCGGCATTGAGCTGGCCGAAGACGCTATCCCCGACGAAACCACGATCCTCCACTTCCGGCATCTGCTCGAGAAGCACAAGCTGACCGAGAAGATCTTCGCTGAGGTGCGCACGCTGCTCGAAGAGAAGCGGCTGCTGCTCAAGTCCGGAACGATCGTCGATGCCACCATCATCAGCGCGCCGAGCTCGACCAAGAACGAGAGCAACAGTCGCGACCCGGAGATGCAGCAGGCCAAGAAGCACGGGCAATGGTATTTCGGGATGAAGGTGCACATCGGCGCCAGCAAGCAAGGCTTGGTGCACAGCCTGGCGACCGGTCGCGCTGGGGAGGCGGACATCACGCGCCTCGACCAACTGCTGCACGGTCAAGAGCGCGAGCTCTATGGCGATCAGGCGTATTGGAGCCGGGATCACTGGCTGCACTGTCAGTGCGCCGGCATCGACTACCGAGTCAATCGGCGCGCGCCGCCAGGACGGACCCTCACCGACTACCAGAAAGCAGTCAATCGCAGTCGCTCGGCCCGCCGCGCCCGCGGCGAGTTTGCTTTCCGCGTGGTGAAGCGGCTGTGGGGCTTCACGATGGTGCGCTATCGCGGCTTGCTCAAGAACACGGTGCGCGCCTTTGCGCTGTTCGCGCTGGCCAACCTGTACCTGGCGCGACGACGATTGCTGCCGCGAGGGGGGCACTACGCCCTCTGAACGGCAAGTAAGGAATTCCGAGTCCAAAATTGCCGTCGAAAGCACCCCTTTGTCGCCCAATTCGCAACCGTTCCAACCATGACCCAATTTCGAGCCCTGAACACCGGCGTCGTCGCTCTTAGTTCAGAGCTTTGACCCTGCCCCGGTTACACGTACATCAGAATGTTGGTAACTTCTGATGACGGAGGGGCGAGATGGGAAAGAAGGAGTCGGTTCCGAATCGACGGTACACCGAGGAGTTCAAGACCGAGGCGGTGAGGTTGGCAGTGTCGACGGGTGGCAATGCGGCGGCGAAACGACTGGGAATCCCGCAGTCGACCATGACGAACTGGGTTCGGCGGCATCGCGACGGGGCATCGCCTGCGGTCGCGGACGCAGTGGTGGCGGTCAAGCGTCCGGTCTCGGAGCTGGAGGCCGAGAATGCGCGATTGCGACGGGAACTGGCCAGCGCCAAGCTGGATCTGGAGATCGTAAAAAAAGCGGCGGCGTATTTCGCGAAGGAGTCGCGGTGAGATACGCCTGGATCGA
>DASWAK010000326.1:0-5937 GCA_036391175.1 Pseudolabrys sp. | reverse complement strand
TACGGCAACAAGACCTGGATCACCCATCCGGTGCGCGCCGATCTGATGACGCTACTCGTGCGCACCAATCCGAAAGAAACCGGCCATCGCGGCCTGTCGATGCTGCTTGCCGAAAAGCCGCGTGGCGACGATAAGGATCCATTCCCCGCGCAGGGAATGAGCGGCACCGAAATTGAGGTGCTCGGCTATCGCGGCATGAAGGAATACGAGATCGCTTTCGATGGTTTTGAGGTGAAAGCGGAAAACTTGCTCGGTGGAGTCGAAGGTCTCGGCTTCAAGCAGCTTATGCAGACTTTCGAGTCCGCCCGCATTCAGACCGCCGCGCGTGCGATAGGGGTCGCACAGGCTGCTATGGAGCAAGCGCTCGACTACGCGCAGAACCGCACGCAATTCGGCGGTCCGATTATCGGCTTCCCGCGTGTGGCTGACAAGATCGTCATGATGGCGGTGGAAATTATGATTGCGCGCCAACTCACATACTATGCAGCGCGCGAGAAAGACTCCGGTCGCCGCTGCGATCTGGAAGCCGGCATGGCCAAGTTGCTCGCCGCTCGGGTCGCCTGGGCAGCCGCAGACAATGCCGTGCAGGTGCACGGTGGCAATGGTTTTGCGCTGGAATTTCCGGTCTCTCGTATTTTGTGTGATGCCCGGATTCTGAATATTTTTGAAGGTGCCGCCGAAATCCAGGCCCAGGTTATCGCCCGCCGGCTACTCGACGGCACCAACTAAAGCGCTGTTTCCGCAACAAATCGAAGGCTTCAACGTTTGATCCAGAACAAAACGCAAGCTCCCGCGTGCGGTACGGTTATGTGTAATTGAGGAGGTCGGTCTATGTCTGAATTGTTGATACGTCATGGAGAGTGGGTGGTTGTTTGTGATGGCGCCAAAGCGCTCGTGCTGGAGAACGCCGGAGACGCCAAGTTTCCCAATCTCAAGATGCGCGAGGTCTATGAGCAGAAGGATATGCCGACCCGTCTGCTCGGCGCCGATAAACCTGGCCGCACCCATAGTTCTGTCGGCCAAAACAGCAGCGCGGTCACGCAAACCGACTGGCACAATCAGGCCGAACAGGCCTTCCTCACCCATCTCGCCCAAAAGCTCGACGCCGAAGTCGTCGCCGGCAAGGTGAAATCGCTGATCCTTGTGGCGCCGCCGCGTGCGCTCGGCATGATCCGTCATGCCTATTCGCACGCCTTGCGCGGCGCCATACGTACCGAGATTGACAAGGATCTGGTCAAGCACCCGGTGCACGATATCGAGAAGCACCTGACCGCCTAGCTTAACTGTCCGTGTCCGATTGTGGCTGGCCCGCCGCTAAGGCGATGCTATGTTGCCGCGATTCCCGTTAATAAGGGCCGGCGAATGAACTGGGCGAACGGTCAATATATGCGTGGCGGCGCTGCCGCCATCATCGCCGTCATTCTGGCAGCGACGATCGCTGCGGCGCAGGCGCAGACTGTCAATCCGCCGCAAGGCGCATCTCCCGCGCCGCCAACCGTCACCCCGCCGGCCGATACCATGGCGGTGCCCGGCTTTTGGGATCCGCGCCGGCGGCCGGAGCGGCCGGACCTGTCGCGCATCAATATCATCCGTTTCCTTACCGAGACCGATTATCCCCCGTTCAACTACGCCGGGCCCGACGGAGCGCCCACCGGCTTCAATGTCGATCTGGCACGCCTGATCTGCGAGGAGCTCAAGGTCGCCTGCACGGTGCAGATGCGCCGGTTCGATACGTTGATCGGGGCGCTCAACAGCAACAACGGCGATGCCATCATTGCATCGATCGCTGCGACGCCGGAAATGCGCACGCGCGTCGATTTCAGCGACCCCTATTACCGCGCAACGGCGAGGTTCGTAGCGCGCCGCGACAGTACGATTGAGGATGTGCGCCCGGAAGCGCTCGAAGGAAGAAAGATCGCTGTTGTCGCCGGCACCGCACACGAGGCTTATCTCAAGACGTTCTTCACCGAGGCTGAGTTGCATCCTTACCCCAATGCCGATGCCGCGCGTTTCGCGCTGAAGCGAGGCGAGGTCGATCTCCTTTTCGACGATGGCGTCTCGCTCGCGTTTTGGCTCAATGGAACTGATTCAGCGAACTGCTGCGTGTTCCGGGGTGGGCCCTATCTGGAAAGCCGTTTTTTTGGCGAAGGTGTAGGCATCGTAGTGAGGCGCGGCAATGACCTGTTGCGGCAGGCATTCAATTGGGCGCTGTTCCGGCTGTGGGAAAAGGGCCGCTTCACCGACCTGTGGCTGCGCTATTTCCCTATCAGTCCGTTTTGAACGGCCTATTTGACGCAGGCGCGCGGCATTTCTAGTGTCCGCGCCCCGGAGAACCTGATGTCTGCCACTGACACCGCCGCCTCTTTACGCCAGGTTGCTGAGCTATCGAATGCCTGGCCGTTCGAAGAAGCGCGCAAGATCGTCACACGACTCACGAAGCGCCCGAAGGATGAAGTCATCTTTGAGACCGGCTACGGTCCATCCGGCCTGCCGCATATCGGCACATTCGGTGAGGTTGCCCGCACGACTATGGTGCGGCACGCCTTTCGTGTCCTTACAGACAACAAGATAAAGACGCGACTGATCGCCTTCTCCGATGACATGGATGGCCTGCGCAAGGTGCCAGACAATGTGCCGAACAAGGAGATGCTGGATCAGCACCTCGGTAAGCCACTGACCAAGGTACCGGATCCGTTTGGCACTCATGCGAGCTTCGGCGAACACAACAACGCACGTCTGCGTGCGTTCCTGGATCACTTCGGTTTTGAATACGAATTTCTCTCGTCGACCGAGTGCTACCAATCGGGCCGGTTCGATCAGGCATTGCTTAAAGTATTGGCGCGTTTCGATGAGGTGATGGCGATCATGCTGCCGTCGCTACGCGAAGAGCGCGCGGCGACTTATTCTCCGTTCCTGCCCCTATCGCCGAAGAGCGGCGTCGTTTTGCAAGTGCCGATCACGGCGCACGATGCCAAGGCCGGAACCATCACCTATGAAGATCCCGACACCAAAGAACAGGTGATCACATCTGTCACTGGTGGCCGCTGCAAACTGCAATGGAAGCCGGACTGGGCCATGCGCTGGGTTGCGCTTGGCGTCGACTACGAAATGGCCGGCAAGGATCTGATCGATTCAGTGAAGCTCTCGGGTGAAATCTGCCGTGCACTCGATGGTGCTGCCCCGGAAGGATTCAATTACGAACTATTTCTCGACGAGAAGGGTCAGAAAATATCCAAGTCCAAAGGGAACGGCCTGACAATCGAGGAATGGCTGCGCTACGCCAGCCCTGAGAGCCTGTCACTATTCATGTATCGCGAGCCGAAGGCCGCCAAGCGATTGTACTTCGATGTCATTCCACGTCACGTCGATGAGTACTATCAGTTTCTCGATGGCTTTGAGCGGCAGGACCCGCGGCAGCAGCTGTCGAATCCGGTCTGGCACATTCATTCCGGCAAGCCACCGCAGAGCGACATGCCGATCTCATTTGCGATGCTGCTTACGCTTGTGTCCTCATCGAATGCCGAGAATGCCGAAACGCTGTGGGGCTTCATCGGCCGCTACCGGCCTGGCGTTACGCCGAAAACGCATCCCAAGCTCAATGAGCTGGTCGAATATGCCATTCATTATTTCCGTGACTTTGTGCTGCCGGAAAAGAGATTCCGCGAGCCTACCGATGCTGAGCGTGCGGCCTTGATCGATCTGCGCGATGCGCTTTCGCAGTTGCGGCCCGATGCCAGCGCCGAAGACATTCAGAACGTGGTCTATGAAGTCGGGCGCCGCGAGCCGTTCCTGGACCAAAAAAAGAAAGCAAAGGACGGCAAACCTGGGGTCTCGCTCGAGTGGTTCAACCTGCTCTATCAGGTATTGTTGGGCCAGGAGAAAGGGCCGCGCTTTGGCTCGTTCGTGGCGGTCTATGGCCTGCAGAATACGATCGACATGATCGACGGCGCGCTGGCGCGCAGCGCATAGTTTCGGCCGCTCGTCTCCGCAGAAGTGGGGCCTCCTTTTTAGATATGTTGGATTCCCGCTTGCGCGGGAATGAGCGGTGGCGAAGATTTGTGCCGGCGTTACTGGCTCGCCCAGACAATGCGCGCGATCCATACGACGTCGGACGTCGGCAACGTGCGGTCGCGATGCTCGGCGTTGAGCGATTTGAGCTCGACTGACTTCGCAGTCTTGCGTTTGAGCTCTTTGACCATGACCTCGCCATCCTTGGTCTTGACCACGACCCGATCACCCTTTCGCACCGTTGCGCCCGGCGAAATGATGATGACGTCACCGTTGCGGTAGGCCGGCTTCATCGAGTCACCGGAGATTTCCAGGGCGTAGGCGTGCTCATCGGTGACCGAGGGAAAGGCAATCTCTTCCCAGCCTTTGCCGGCCGGGAAACCGCCATCATCGAAAAAGCCGCCGGCGCCGGCCTGTGCAAAGCCGGTCAGCGGCACGTTGTGCATCGCTGGCTTGCCGCCGTCGGTGATCAGGGTAACGAAAATGTCGAACTTGGTGTTTGTCGCTTGTAGCGCCTTGGCCACCGATTCCGTTGACGGCCAGCGAGGCCGTCCTTCCGGCGTGACGCGCTTGGATTTGTTGAATGTAGTCGGGTCGAGGCCCGCCTTTTTCGCGAGACCGGACGGCGTTAGCTTGGCGCGCGCAGCCAGCCGGTCGATGGCAGTCCAGATCTGATTGTGGGTCAGCATAGGCATGGGCGCGGGCACGCGTCTGTGGCTGTGTTCCGGTGGATAGGAATTATAGCCTTGAACCGCCCCCCTCCCGCAACAGTATCCTGTGGCTCATCGCCTTGAATAAGCCTTGGCCCCACCGATAGGGTCAATTGTAGTTCGGAGGTCCGCCTGGTGATCGGTCTTTTCGACCGCCTGTCTCGTCCGTTGCTGCGCGCCCTCGATCCCGAGGATGCACATACACTCGCCGTCAAGGCGCTGCGCTACATGCCGTCGGCCAGGGCGCCAGCTGACGGTGACGAACTTGCTGTGCGGGCTTTCGGGCTCAAATTCCCGAATCCAGTCGGGCTCGCCGCTGGCTTTGACAAAAACGCGCAGGTGCCGGACGCCCTGCTGCGTCTCGGCTTTGGTTTCGTCGAGGTCGGCACCATCACCCCGCGAGCGCAAGCTGGCAATCCAAGACCACGCCTGTTCCGCCTTGAGGCCGACCAAGCTGTGATCAACCGCCTCGGCTTTAACAACGACGGCGCGGCTGCGGCTCACATGCGGCTCGCGCGCCGCCGCGATGCTGGCGGGATCGTGGGCGTCAATATTGGCGCCAATCGCGATTCAACGGATCGTATCGAGGATTACGTTCGGCTCATCGAAACTTTCTCGACCGTCGCCAGCTATTTCACCGTCAACGTTTCATCGCCAAACACACCCGGTCTGCGCGATTTGCAACAGGCAAAAGCGCTCGACGATCTGCTTGCGCGGGTGCTCGATGCGTGTGAACGCGTTCGTTCGCGCGCTGGCCCGACGCCAGTGCTTGTCAAGGTCGCGCCCGATCTTACGCTGCCTGATCTCGACGACGTCGTTGGTGTCGCGCGTAAACGTCGCATTGATGGCATGATCGTCGGCAATACCACCATCTCGCGGCCCGGCTCGTTGCGCGAACGTGACAAGGCGCGTGAACAGGGTGGACTATCCGGCCGGCCCCTATTCAAGCTCGCAACCCGCATGCTGGCGGAAACGTTCGTGCGCGCCGAAGGCGCGTTCCCGTTGATCGGGGTTGGCGGCATCGATTCCGGCGCGACTGCTATCGCCAAGATCAAGGCTGGTGCCGCGCTGCTGCAAGTTTATACCGCGCTAGTTTACCGTGGGATCGGGGTAGTGACGGAGATCAAGGATGATCTCACGGCGGCGCTCAAACGCGGCCACCGTAATTCGCTCGCGTCGATGGTTGGCAGCGATGCGGCCGCGATCACTGCGGAAAGCT
>DASWAK010000325.1:0-5228 GCA_036391175.1 Pseudolabrys sp. | reverse complement strand
CGACCGCACCAAGCCGCGTTGCAGTCATGTAAGTGCTGAAGCTTGGTGTAAGCATTGCTGCGCGTAGCCAGGGGCTATAGACACGCTGCTTAGTGCTCGCCAAGGCCGCAGCCAGTGGGGGCTTCTCGACGACAGTGGTGTTGCCTTGTGCCGGCATGACGCTGGCCTCTCTCGGCAGATTCGGCAAACGCGAGCCCATCGGGCGGGTCCGGGCCGGCGCAGGTGCTTCGGATTCAGTGGCATAGGCGAGGGCGGTACTGCCAGTGGAGTTGGGTTCGATGCTAGCGGTGTCATACGGTGTGGCCATCGCTGTGGGCAAATTCGGGCTGGTCTGCACCGCACCTCGCCAGTAGCCGCGATTGTCGAACAGGTTGCCGCCGAGCGACGCCGTTACAAAGGGATTGGCGACCGGCTTCGGCGTAGCCGCAGCGACCGCGACCGGTTTCGGCCGCGCAGTCGGCAGCGGCACGATACGTTCGACGGTTACCGGGTGAGCTTTGGGTGGGCTCAGGCTTGCGACCGCCATGGGTGTGCGTGTGTGTTTTGGTGTCGGTTCTTCGCTGACCTCGTCGACATCCTTGCCGCCGCCAAACAAACGAGCGAAGAAGCCACGTTTCGGCCCCGCCGCGGGATCGGCGCTAGCTGTGATCACGCCTGCCTCGCGCGCAGCCTCTAGCGAAGTTTCGGATGGCCTGCCGCCGCGCTGCTCGACGTCGGCAAGCGCCAGGGCGTAG
The DNA here is from genome assembly GCA_036391175.1 of Pseudolabrys sp. Lineage (GTDB taxonomy): Bacteria > Pseudomonadota > Alphaproteobacteria > Rhizobiales > Xanthobacteraceae > Pseudolabrys. The sequence goes on along the minus strand of DASWAK010000325.1, from coordinate 4,494 downwards.
CCGCGTAGCGGTCGCCCGTCAGAAGGAATGTGTACGGTGCGGCCATCGGGAAAAACCTTCGCCAGCTGATCGTGCGTCATGCGCGGCCAATGACGGATGGTGCCGGTATCCATGTGCACAAAAGGCGAGCCTGAGGTCGGATAGAATCCGACGCCGCCACGCTGCATGCGCAGACCGACCTCGCGGATCTTCTCCAGCGCAACACCAGGGATGAAGAAATCCATCGCCTGGCCATTGATGTGTTGGCTGAACTGCGCGACGCCGCTCGACCGCCTGCGCAGCATTGAATTGGTCTCCGGCGAGCGGTAGCCGCAAACAACGTCGATCGGCTGCGTTGCGCCGACCTCGCGGTATGCTTCCCACAGCAGATCGAACAAATGCGGATCCATGTGGGTCGACTGCTCTTTGCGCCAATCGCGCATGAACCAGTCGAGTTTCTTCAGCGCGTCGTCGTCGTAACGGCCATTGCGCTTGAAGGTGACGGTGATGTCTTCGCCGGTGTGGAGATGATGAAAGGAGAGAGTGCGGGTGTCGCCTTCGGCGCTGGCGTTTTGCAGCGCGTCGTTGGCGCCAAGCATGAATAGCACGGCAAGGCCAAGTCGAGCACCGGCGCGCGCCAAAGTCACAACGAGAGGACGCTCGCGCGACGCGTCGATAACCACAGCACCAATCCGTGAAAGAGTCCGTCCCACGCCGCCGTCACGTCCCCTCGAGCTGCCGTGCCGGCAACCCCGTGAGTGTTATCGGGATCGGTTAATGAGAGCTTACCGCCGGTCCCCCGTCCAGTCCCCATCATCCCGGGAATTTGGCCGAAAACTGGGCGCTTCTGGAACTTTGATGGGGAAATTTGCCGTGCCAAAATGGCAACAATTGGCGCTAAGCCCCAGTCCTAGCTGCGTTTAGGACAGGCTGCCCTAGCGGCTGACTCGATAATTACGCGGGCACGTCCTCATCGAGGCCCAGGCCTTCCAGCTTGCGATAGAGGGTCGAACGCCCGATTCTGAGCCTGCGCGCAACCTCGGACATCTGCCCACGATAGTGCAAAATGGCGAAACGGATGGCATCGCGCTCGATGTCGTCGAGCGGACGCACATCGCCACGCGGGTCGGTCAACGGCAACGAATGCGCGGGGGCTAGAGCCGCCGCGTTCTGACCTTCGGCGTTATCGGATTCCGGCCACGATGCCACCATGGCCGGAAACGGCTCTATCAGCGGCTGTGTGGAAGCCGCGTCGGAGGAAATCTGAGCGACGATTTGCGGGAATTCGTCGATCCCGATCTCGTCGCCATCGAGCAGCACTACTGCGCGAAAGATCGCATTTTCGAGCTGCCGCACATTGCCAGGCCAGTGGTGGGCGGCAAGCAGTGCCATAGCTTCGGCGCTGATAGCGCGCACGCGCTTGTCTTCCTCAGCCGCGATGCGCGCGAGGAAATGACGGGCAAGTTCGGGGATATCGTCGCGCCGCGTCCGCAGTGGCGGCACCGAAATCGGGAACACGTGCAGGTGATAGAATAGGTCCTCGCGGAACCGGCCGGCCTTTACATCGGCGACGAGGTTGCGATTGGTGGCGGAGGCGATGCGCACATCAACCTTGACAGATTTGCGCCCGCCGACGGATTCGACTTTGCCTTCTTGTAATGCTCGCAGCAGTTTCACCTGTGCCGGCGCCGGCAATTCGCCGACTTTGTCGAGGAACAGCGTGCCACCGTCGGCCTCCACGAATTTTCCGGTGTGCTTTTCGGTCGCGCCAGTAAACGCACCCCTCTCGTGACCAAATAAAATCGACTCGACCAGATTCTCCGGCATCGCTCCGCAATTGACAGCAACGAACGGCTTTGCGCGTCGTGCCCCACTGCCGTGGATCGCGCGTGCGATCAATTCCTTGCCGACGCCGGACTCGCCTTCAATCAAGACCGGAATGACTGACCCTGCAGCTTTTTCGGCAGCCTTGAGTACCGGCCGCATGGCCGCTGAACGGGTGATTATATCGGCGATGGTCAGCGTCCCGTCGTGCCTGCGCTTGAGCCGCTGCAGCTCACCCGCTAGCGCTTTAGTAGCAAGCGCGTTATGCAGTGACACCTGTAGTCGTTCGGCGCTCGCCGGCTTGACCACGAAATCAGTTGCGCCTGCGCGCATTGCCGACACCACATTGTCGATTCCGCCATGGCCGGTTTGTACGATCACAGGAATGTTCAAGCCGACCTCGCGCATGCGTGCGAGCACACCGAGGCCATCGAGGTCGGGCATCACTAGGTCGAGAACCATGCCATCGATACGCGGTGCCTCCGGTCCAACGAGCAGTTTGACGGCATCGTCCCCACCCTCGGCAAGCATCGCTTGGTAGCCAAAACGCTGGATCATGGCTTCGAGCAGGCGGCGCTGAACTGGGTCGTCATCAACGATGAGCACGACTTCGGGCATTGGCCCCCTCACGCACAACTGTGCCGAATTGGTGCAATGTCGCCGCTCCGGCTTAATGCGGTGTTAAGACGTGCAGCGAAGGGAGGGCCGTTATTTCTGCTCTAATCCTGGCTGCCCGTTACCTGTTTGAAGCCTCGCAGAGATTGGACTCCACACATAAACCAATGCGCACGCGAGTAGCTGAACCAGTACGAGCCAGCCCGCGACCAAATGCCTCCCTGCTAGTGATCGAGCAAGTTGCAATGGCGATGCTTGCGGGCGATACATTGGAGAAAATCTTGCTGTTCGCCACCGAGTCGCCATGAGTGGTGGTCTAGATGGCATCCCATTGTTTGTGTTCCTTCCACCGATTGCGCCATGCCCAGGACCTCGTCCCGACAAAAGCCAATGAAAACAAGCAAGCTCGGCGCGCTGCCTGAGTGGAATCTGACCGATCTCTATTCCGGTCTCGACAGCCCGGAGATTAAGCGCGATCTGGAACAGGCTGACAGCGATTGCGCAACCTTCGAGCAGGATTTCAAAGGGCGCCTAGCCGCAATGGCGGCAGGCGATGGCGCAGGGCGTGCGCTCGCCGAGGCGGTCAAACGCTATGAGGCGATAGACGACCGGCTCGGCCGATTGGTCTCCTATGCTTCGCTCGTCTATGCCGGCAACACCACGGATCCGGTGCGTGCAAAGTTCTACGGTGACGTACAGGAGCGCATCACCGCCGCTTCGTTGCATCTCCTTTTTTTCACACTCGAACTCAATCGTATCGATGATGCGCAGCTCGATGCTGCGATGCGCGATCCGGCGCTCGGCCATTACCGCCCGTGGATCGAAGATGTGCGCAAGGAAAAGCCCTATCAGCTGGAAGATCGGGTCGAGGAGCTTTTCCACGAAAAGTCGGTGACCGTCTATTCCGCCTGGAATCGATTGTTCGACGAGACCATCGCGGGCCTGCGATTCAAGGTCGCTGGGAAATTGCTGGCGATAGAGCCGACGCTCAACTTGTTGCAAGACGCCGACGGCAAGAAACGCAAGGCGGCCGCCGAAGCGCTTGCCAAAACTTTCAAAGAGAATTTGCGACCATTTGCGTTAATCACCAATACGCTCGCCAAGGACAAGGAGATTTCGGACCGCTGGCGCGGCTTCAAGGACATCGCCGATGCGCGCCATTTGTCGAATCGCGTTGAGCGCGAAGTGGTGGAAGCGCTGGTCGCAGCTGTGTGCTCCGCTTATCCGAAACTGTCACACCGGTATTATGCACTGAAGGCCAAATGGTTCGGCAAGAAAAGCCTGCCGCATTGGGACCGTAACGCGCCGCTGCCCAAGGTCGCCCAGCGCACGATTCCGTGGAGCGATGCGCGCGCGACAATCCTCACCGCCTATGGTGCCTTCTCGCCGAAGATGGCTGAAGTAGCCGACGAGTTCTTCACCAGAAACTGGATCGATGCACCGGTCCGTTCCGGAAAACAGCCGGGCGCTTTTGCGCATCCGACCGTGCCGTCGGCCCATCCCTATGTCTTGCTCAACTACATGGGCAAGCCGCGCGACGTGATGACGCTTGCGCACGAGCTCGGCCATGGCGTGCATCAAGTGCTGGCCGCGCCCAACGGACCGCTGATGGCGCCGACACCGTTGACGCTCGCCGAAACCGCGTCGGTCTTCGGAGAAATGCTCACATTCAAAAAGCTGTTGGCGCAAACCACCGACAACAAGCAACGAAAAGCGATGCTCGCTGCCAAGGTCGAGGACATGATCAACACGGTGGTACGGCAGATTGCGTTCTACAGTTTCGAGCGCAAGGTCCACAGTGAGCGCCGCAAAGGCGAACTCACTGCCGACAAGATTTGCGACTTATGGATGTCGGTACAGAGCGAAAGTCTGGGGCCTGCGATCGATCTCAAGCCGGGCTACGAGACCTTTTGGGCCTACATCCCGCATTTCGTCCATTCGCCATTCTACGTTTACGCGTACGCATTCGGCGATTGCCTGGTGAACTCGCTCTACGCCGTCTATGAGCAGTCTGCGAGCGGCTTTGCCGAGCGCTATCTCGCAATGCTTTCGGCCGGGGGCACCAAGCATCATTCC
>DASWAK010000324.1:0-2161 GCA_036391175.1 Pseudolabrys sp. | reverse complement strand
GTGCGTGGCTTCGACAAGGTGCGGGGCGAGTGGAGCCTGATGGCGCTCTGCTACAACTTCACCCGCTTGCTCAACATTCTCGGCTTCGAGCGCTTCATCGCCTACCTCGCAGAGAAGGTGCGTACGGCCTACAATGGCCTGCTTGCAGCCCTCATCTCCGCTCTGTGCTCGATGCAGCTTGTCATGCGACGATTTTGCATGAATATAGCGCTATGGCTCGAAGTCGCACGGCGCCGGGCCATCCCAACCTCATAATCGGAATTCTTGCCCAGCCTCGTCGGGCAAATCACTGGCAGCACTCTGCCCAGCCCGCGCCACCATGAGGGGACGCTTGCGCGATCGTCACGGAACGTTGGCGCGGGTTGCGATGGACGCTGTGGCGTCAGGTGATCCTTCACCGGACGAAACGTTCACGGCGGACGGCGAAGTCGTGTGGTCCTGGCGCCGCGACCCTGGCGTTAGTTGGCGGGACGTATCCTGCGAGCGACGGTGGCAAAAGAGGCCGCTCACCGGGGAGAGCACGAAAGTCTGGATGTCCTGGTTGTACCTATAGTTCAACCCGTGTGCTTTCTTTCACTACTTTCGCACACGGGAGTGCGGGCGCAGTCGGCGCCCGGCTTTCCCTGCGCCCTCTTCACAAGAGCTACGGGATCCCCAAAAGTGATTCCCCGGATTTTGCGAATATGATTCAAGGGCTTTCGACCTATTTGGCGGAGGCACAAGATGTCTTTCGGCGACATTCGGGTTGCGGAACGAGCTGATTGGCTGATCGATCGGGTGGCAACGGCCGGCACGCTGGTGCTGCGCAAGCTGGGAGAAACCCGGGCGGGAGAGAAGGCGATCCACCGGTTTCTGTCGTCGCCTTACCTCTCGGTTGAGCGGATCGTCGAGACACTGGCTTCGCGCACGGCGGTTCAATGCACCGGCCGGCGTATCCTTGCGGTTCAGGACACGACTGAGATCAATTTCTTGGGCCGTGACAAGAAGCGGCGCGGCTTCGGGCCTGGAGCCGACGGCGAGACGCCAGCCTTCTTCATCCATCCGGTAATTGCGATTGACGTCGAGAGCGAGGCCGTGGTGGGCCTTGTCGATGCGGAAATTTGGACCCGTTCCACGCGGCGTGTAAACGCGCACCGCAGCCGAGCGATCGAGGACAAGGAGTCTGCGCGCTGGCTGTCGGGATGTCAGGCTGCAACAAGCGTGTTGTCCGAAGCTGCCGAGGTGACGATGGTATCGGATCGCGAAAGCGACATGTACCTGCTGTTCGCCCGCAAGCCGCAACGGCTCGACCTGATCGTTCGAGCGGCTTCGGATCGATCTTTGGCTGACGGAGAGAAATTGTTCCAAGCTCTCTCCGGCGCACAGCCGCTGAGCCGGAGTGAGGTGCGGGTGGCACCGCGCGGGCCGGGTGACAAAGGGCGTGTGGCGACCGTCGAATTGCGCGCCACGAGCGTACGCATTGCCCGTCCGCAAAGCATGCCACGGTCCGAGGCCCCCGAAGCGATCGAACTGAGCTTGGTGGAAGTCCGGGAAACCAATGCTCCGCGCAGCAAAAGCCCATTGCTGTGGCGTTTGCTTACGACGCGCCCCGTCACCTGCGCGATACAAGCTGAAGCTATCGTCCAACTCTATCGTTTACGCTGGCGCATCGAACAGGTCTTCCGCGCGCTCAAGAGCGACGGCTTGGCCTTGGACGACAGTCAAGTGATCGACGCCGAGCGTATGTTCAATCTCGCAGCCATCGGGCTTGCTGGCGCCATCCGAACCATCCAGCTTGTCGACGCCAGAGATGGCGGACCTCGTCCAGCCAGCGACGTGATCGACGCCGGTTTTGGGGTCGCCCTTCAGCGCCTGTCGACAAAGCTCGAAGGCAAAACGCTACGGCAAAAAAATCCACACCCTCCAAGCTCTCTCGCCTTCGTATCTTGGATTGCAGCCCGTCTCGGCGGTTGGAATTGTTACTACAAGCCACCGGGGCCAAAAACCATGCGCGAGGGCTGGACCCGTCTCGCCGCAACTCTCGAGGGCTATGCTCTTGCCGCCGAATGCTAAAATCCGGGAATCCCGTAGCTCTTCTGAAGAGGGACAACGAGTTGGCAAAACCCGGAAACTTCATGTCGCGGCAATGCGAACCTGCGCGCAGACTTCGGACGGGGAAGAA
>DASWAK010000323.1:0-3989 GCA_036391175.1 Pseudolabrys sp. | reverse complement strand
GGCATCATGCCGGGCAATATTTTTAAGACGGGCAAGGTCGGTATCGTGTCGCGCTCGGGCACCCTCACCTATGAGGCGGTTTTTCAGACGAGCCGCGAAAATCTCGGCCAGACCACCGCGGTCGGTATTGGTGGCGACCCGGTCAAAGGGACCGAATTCATTGCCGTGCTCGAGATGTTTCTGGCCGATCGCAAGACCGAATCGATCGTTATGATTGGTGAGATTGGCGGCTCGGCGGAGGAGGATGCCGCGCAATTCCTGAAAGACGAGGCCAAGCGCGGCCGCAAGAAGCCCATGGTCGGCTTCATTGCCGGGCGCACGGCGCCGCCTGGCCGGCGCATGGGCCACGCCGGCGCGATCATTTCCGGTGGCAAGGGCGACGCCGAGTCCAAAATTGCGGCAATGGAATCGGCGGGAATTAAGGTATCACCGTCCCCGGCTCGAATCGGGAAGACGCTGGTCGAAGTATTGAAGTCCTGATTCAGAGCTTAGGTCTTTCGTAGACTTACAGACGTCATAAATAGAGTTAAAAGAGCAAAGCTGGCCGCGCGCTGGGACGCTATTTGGTGCCGAAAACGCGTGGATTTTCAGGCCGCGCAAGGATTTTGACCACCATGTCCCGTCAGGACGCCAACGCCATCTTCGCCTATACCTCCTTCCTCTATGGCGGCAACGCCGCCTACATCGAAGACCTCTACGCTAAATACGAGGCCAACCCCGCGGCGGTTGACGCCGAATGGCGTGCCTTTTTTCAAAGCCTGAAGGACGAGAAATCGGACGTTGTTAAAAATGCGCGTGGCGCCTCTTGGGAGAGGCCGAACTGGCCGGTTCGCCCGAACGGCGATCTGGTGGCGGCCCTCGACGGCCAATGGGCGGAGACTGAAAAGAAGATCGGCGAGAAGATTTTTGCGACCGCGCAGGCCAAGGGTGTCGCGCTTTCCTCCGCCGACGTGATGCAGGCGACGCGCGACTCCGTCCACGCGCTGATGCTGATCCGCGCCTACCGCATCCGCGGCCACTTCCACGCAAAGCTTGATCCACTCGCGCTCGAGCCGGAGAAAAATGAGGAGGAGCTCGACCCACGCTCGTATGGCTTCACGGAAGCCGATCTTGATCGCAAGATTTTCCTCGACAAGGTGCTCGGCCTCGAATTCGCGTCGATGCGCGAGATCGTCGCCATTCTGCGTCGCACTTATTGCCAAACGCTCGGCGTTGAGTTCATGCATATCTCCAATGCCGCGCAGAAAAGCTGGATTCAGGAGCGCATCGAAGGCCGCGACAAGGAGATCACCTTCACGCGGGAAGGCAAGCGCGCGATCCTCAACAAGCTGATGGAAGCGGAAGGTTTCGAGAAATTCCTAGACGTCAAATACACCGGCACCAAGCGCTTTGGTCTCGACGGCGCCGAGGCGCTGATTCCGGCGCTTGAGCAGATCATCAAGCGCGGCGGTAACCTCGGCGTTAAAGAAATCTGCATCGGCATGCCGCATCGCGGGCGTCTCAATGTCTTGACGCAAGTGATGGGCAAACCGCACCGTGCACTATTCCACGAATTCAAGGGTGGCTCGGCGACACCGGACGAAATCGAAGGCTCCGGTGACGTCAAGTATCACCTTGGGGCGTCGTCAGACCGCGAGTTCGACAACCACAAGGTGCATTTGTCGCTGACGGCGAATCCGTCGCATCTGGAAATTGTCGATCCGGTGACGCTCGGCAAGGTGCGCGCCAAGCAGGATCAGCACCACGCGACACCTAACGAACGCACCATGGTGATGCCTCTGCTTATTCATGGCGACGCTGCCTTTGCCGGCCAGGGCGTGGTGGCAGAATGTTTCGGACTATCTGACCTGAAGGGCTACCGCACTGGCGGGAGCATTCATTTCATCGTCAATAATCAGATCGGCTTCACCACATATCCGCGCTACTCGCGATCGTCGCCCTATCCGTCCGACGTCGCCAAGATGATCGAGGCGCTAATCTTCCACGTAAACGGCGACGATCCGGAGGCTGTAGTGTTCGCCGCAAAGGTGGCGACAGAGTACCGGCAGAAGTTCCAGCGGCCGGTGGTCATCGACATGTTCTGCTACCGGCGTTTTGGTCACAACGAAGGCGACGAGCCGGCATTCACCCAGCCGCTGATGTACAAGAAAATCCGCGCGCACCCGACCACGCTGGAAATCTACGGCAAGAAGCTTGCCGGCGAAGGCATCGCTACCGAAGGCGAAGTCGAGAAGATGAAGGCGGACTGGCGCACGCGTCTGGACGCCGAATTCGAGGCGGGCGGTGGCTACAAGCCGAACAAGGCCGACTGGCTCGATGGACGCTGGTCGGGTCTAAAAGCTGCGCGCGACGCAGACGATCCCCGCCGGGGCAATACCGGCGTTGACGCCGCGGTGCTGCGCGAGATCGGCAAGAAAATCACGGTGGTTCCGCAAGGCTTCACGGTCCACAAGACCATCCAGCGCTTCCTCGACACCCGTGCCAAGGCGATCGAGAGTGGCAAAGGGATTGATTGGGCGACAGGCGAAGCGCTCGCCTTCTGCTCGCTACTCAAGGAAGGCCATCCGGTGCGCCTGTCCGGCCAGGACAGCGAACGCGGCACCTTCTCGCAACGGCACTCGGTGCTGTTCGACCAGAATACCGAGGAGCGCCACACGCCGTTCAACCATCTTGGTGATCCACAGGCGCGCTTCGAAGTGCTCAATTCGAGTCTGTCAGAGGAGGCCGTGCTCGGATTCGAATACGGCTATTCCACCGCGGAACCGAATGCTCTGACGCTGTGGGAAGCGCAATTCGGCGACTTCGCCAACGGCGCGCAGGTCGTGTTCGACCAGTTCATTTCATCGGGTGAACGCAAATGGCTGCGCATGTCCGGCCTCGTTTGCCTGCTGCCGCACGGTTATGAGGGGCAGGGGCCGGAGCATTCCTCCGCTCGGCTTGAGCGCTACCTGCAGATGTGCGCCGAAGACAACATGCAGGTCGCAAATTGCACCACCCCGGCAAACTACTTCCACATCCTGCGCCGGCAATTGAAGCGCGAGATTCGCAAGCCGTTGATCCTCATGACGCCAAAATCGTTGCTGCGCCACAAACGCGCAGTGTCGCGGCTCGACGAGTTGACCAACGGCACCTCGTTCCACCGGCTTTTGTGGGATGACGCTCAACTGTTGCCTGGCGAGAAGATCAAGCTTGTCGCCGACGACAAGATTCGGCGCGTCATTATGTGCTCGGGTAAGGTCTACTACGACCTTTACGAAGAACGCGAAAAGCGCGGTATCGACGACATTTATCTTTTGCGCATCGAGCAGCTCTATCCGTTCCCGACTAAAGCACTACTTACCGTATTATCTCGCTTCAAGCAGGCGGAGATGGTCTGGTGTCAGGAAGAACCACGCAACATGGGCGCATGGTTCTTCGTCGACGTGTTCCTGCAATGGGTTCTCAATCAGATCGGGGCCAAGCATCGCACCATGCGCTATGCGGGGCGTCCGGCCTCGGCATCGACCGCAGTCGGCCAGATGTCGAAGCACCTAGCGCAGCTCAAGCAATTCCTCGAAGAGGCGCTGGGATGAAACTCTTTCCGTCATCCGGAGAATGGCGACCGAAGGTCGCCGAAGGATGACAGGCACAATAAGACCGTCACCCTTCGAGGCTCGGCTCGCGCTCGCTCCTCAGGGTGACGGACCGCGACTAAGGTAGGATCTCATGGCTGACATCCGCGTGCCCACCCTCGGCGAATCTGTGACCGAAGCGACCGTCGGCAAATGGTTCAAGCAACCGGGTGACGCGGTGGCAGTGGACGAGCCGTTGGTCGAACTTGAAACCGACAAGGTCACACTGGAAGTGCCTGCGCCGGCCGCCGGTGTGCTCTCCGATATAGCGGTGAAGAACGGCGCCACGGTCGCCGTCGGCGCGCTGCTTGGCCAGATCAAGGAAGGTGCCGGTACCGCGCCAAAGGCCACCGCGCCCACACCTAAGCCTGCCGAGAC
>DASWAK010000322.1:0-1830 GCA_036391175.1 Pseudolabrys sp. | reverse complement strand
GAAGGCCACTGGGGCTGACGCGCTGTTGATGGTGAGCCGGCTCAACGACGCCATCCTGCTTACGCGCGAATTGATCAAGCAGCGGTGGTCGCCGATGGCGATCTTGAGCCTGGGTCCGGGGTGGTATGAGGATCAATATCTAAAAACTCTTGGCAAGCTTTCGGACGGGCCCCTGAGCTTCGTGCCCTGGTACGATCCGAACAAGCCGCTAAGCAAGACGCTGGAAACCGCGCTCGCCAAGGCCCATCCCGCCGTCAACCTCAACACCAATCACGTCTATACCTTCGAGGCATTGCTAGTCGCCGCCGATGCCTACAAGCGGGCCGCGTCAACCGATCCGAAGGCGCTCGCCGATGCCGTCCGCAAGACCAACATCACCAACAATGTAAGCCCTGGCCCCGGCATCCAATTCAACGAAAAGGGTCAGAACGACAAGCTCAAGAATTCGGCGATTCAAAATCGCGGGGGCAAGCTCGTGACCGTAGCGCCAAAAGTCGCGGCCAATGCCAAAGTAGAATGGCCGCTCAAGCCGTACGATAAGCGCGGGTGACGCGCATCTTCCCGCCGATACTCCGGCCGTGACCGCGGCTGGAGTACCGCGCGCTTAGGATTGATATGTGTCGGTAGATATTTATCTCAATGTCGCCGTCGGCGGGATTCTTACGGGCCTCGTCTACGGCCTGATGGCGCTGGGCCTGTCGGTGATTTTCGGCGTGGTGCGTGTGGTCAATTTCGCCCATGGCGAAATGATGACTATCGCGATGTATATTGCGGTGGCGCTATTCTCTGCCTTTCACCTCGACCCGCTCGTGATGATGGTACCAATCGCAGCGGTGCTGTTCGCTTTCGGTTACCTGCTGCAGTACAGCCTGATCAACGCCTTCATCACCAGGCCGGAATACAGCCAATTCCTCCTTTTGATCGCGATCGCCATCATCATCGTCAACGTTTTGCTAATCCTGTTCGGGCCGGACGCACAGAATGTGCAGACCAGCTACGCCTACGACAGCTTTCAGTTCGGTCCGCTGATTGTCGATGCTACTAAGGCCTATGCCGCTACTGCCGCAATCGCGACTACGTTCGCGCTGTTCCTGTTTTTTCGCTACACCACGCTTGGCACCGCGATCCGCGCCTGCGCCGACAATTACACTGGAGCGCTGGTGGTCGGACTCGACGTTAAGCGCCTCTATGCGCTCACCTTCGGCATCGGCGCTGCCTGTGTCGGCGCCGCTGGCGTTATGCTGCTGCTCATTTTCGACGTCACACCGGCCGTTGGTCCCGCTTATACGCTGCTCGCCTTCGTGATTGTTATCACCGGGGGCCTCGGCTCCATGCCAGGCGCGTTAGTCGGGGGGCTCCTGATCGGCCTAACCGAGGCGCTGGCCGGACTACTGTTTACACCCTCGGCCAAGAGCATGTTCGCATTTGCCATTTTGGTGTTGGTCCTGCTGTTCCGCCCGCAGGGTATCATGGGCAAGAGGGCGGCATGATCGCGCGGTTGACTAGGGGGGCTACGCCGCGTGGCTTGCTGCTGCTCGCGCTATTGCTGGCTGGGGCGCTGATCGCGCCCATCTTCGCCGGGGACTATCTGCTCACGCTGCTGATACTGATCCTTTACTTCGCCTATACCGGCCAGGCCTGGAACATTATGATGGGTTTTGCTGGGCAGTTGTCGCTGGGCCACGCACTCTATGTCGGGCTCGGAGCCTACACCGCGGCGGCGCTCTACGTGCACTTCGGTATCGGGCCTTGGCTCGGATTGCTGGCGGCAGTGCCGATCGCGGCATCGGCCGGGGCCTTCATTGGCTTCCTGGCATTTCGCTTCCGCGT
>DASWAK010000321.1:0-5178 GCA_036391175.1 Pseudolabrys sp. | reverse complement strand
GGTACTTATTGTTTCACTTTACTCTAATACCTCCGTAAGGAGTGATATAGCAAATTTCTTGCCCTTTTTTTTTGCGATAGGTCAAAACTGCGCGAGCACACGGACGGGAGCGTCCCCATATGAGATTGTTGCCAAGCGTCGTAGCCTCAAAATCTAGTTCGAATTCAACGGGAGTCCCCACATGGCTCTGATCGATGTTCTCAATGGCATGCAGAACGGACCGCGCGGACAGCGCGACCCGACCACCAGCAGCAGCGCGGGAATGTCGCCCATCACGATGGCGATCCTCGGTCTGCTCGCATACAAGGCCGTGAAGGGTATGATGGGCAGTCAACCGTCTACTGCTCCAGCGAATCCTCGCGTGCCGTCCGGTGGCAACGCCATCAACGCGAACTTGCCTGGCGGCGCCGGTGGTGGTGGACTAGGCGATCTGCTGAGTGGCAGCCTCGGCGGGCTGCTCGCAGGTGGCGCGGCCGGAAGCATCCTGAGCGGCGGCTTGAACGACCTGCTCAAGCAGTTTCAGCAAAGCGGCCATGGCGATACCGTTAATTCTTGGGTCGGCACTGGACCCAATAAGACAATCTCGCCGAATGATTTGGCGAGCGCGCTTGGTTCGGACAAGATCAACGCACTCATCGCGCAAACCGGCATGTCGCGCGATGATTTGCTTCGCGGCCTCAGCGAATATTTGCCTCAGGTGGTCGACAAGTTGACGCCTCAAGGACGGTTGCCCACCGAGCAGGAGGCCCACCGCATGCTCTGATGCATGTGCGGGTTCTTGTGCTATCGAAGCTGTGCAGGCATCGTCTGTCGAGCGGTCTCGCTATTAGGAAACAGGAGCGAGCATGGGCATCATTTGGATTATTCTGATCGGACTAGTGGCGGGCCTCATTGCGCGTTGGCTCTCGCCAGGGCCAAACAATCCCTCGGGCTTCATACTCACCGCGGTCCTCGGTATTGTAGGCGCATTCCTCGCGACCTGGATCGGCCAAGCGATTGGCTGGTACCGGCCTGATCAGGGTGCGGGCTTTATCGCCGCTACCGTCGGTGCCGTGGTTGTCCTCTTCATTTGGCACCGCCTCGTTGCCGCACGGGTGATACCCGATCCCGGGGCTGGCCAGCGCTAGCCTATGCTGAGCGAGTCTCCAGCTATGCGCTCGTTAGCGGGTGCCTGCTGCTGCTGTTTATGCGAAGCTGCTTTCGTTAAAGCGGGTCTGGAACCCGACGTTGACGAGGATTGGTGCGATAAAAAAACCGCTTTTTCTCAATTGATCAGGGGGCCTTCATGACCATATCGATCGCGCAGATTCGTAATATTGGCATCGCCGTTCTTATGGGACTGACAGTCGCGGGGTGTGGCTATAACACCATCCCGACTCTCGAGGAGCAGGCCAAGGCGAAATGGGGCGACGTACAGAACAACTATCAGCGTCGGGCTGATCTCATTCCAAATCTGGTAGCTACCGTTCAGGGCTACGCCAAGCAAGAGAGGGAAGTCCTCACGGCGGTTATCGAAGCGCGCGCCAAGGCGACACAGATAAAGGTGGACGTCTCGCAGTTGACCGATCCCGAGAAGATCAAACAGTTCCAGGATGCGCAAAACCAGCTTTCCGGCGCGCTCGGCCGACTCATTGCCGTGAGCGAAAACTATCCCGACCTTAAGTCCAATCAGAACTTCCTGGCACTCCAGTCGCAGCTCGAGGGCACCGAGAACCGCATTGCGGTCGCTCGACGCGACTACATCGAAGCGGTGCGCCTCTACAACACAGAGCTCCGGACGTTCCCCGGCATCCTCTGGGCGAATACTTTCTTCCGCGGCAACAAGCCGATGGCGGAATTCACAGCCGGCGCGAATGCGGACAAGCCGCCACAAGTAAAGTTCTGACGAGCCGGCGCGATTTAAAGGCATCAAGATGACTGCGGGCCGCACCCCTTCTGCCCTTGGTGGAAGAGGCGCATGCTTGGCTGCCGCTATCGTGGCGTTGCTCTTTGCGATCGGCGCCAGCTTTGCACTTAATTTTCCGACCCTCTCAGGCCGTGTCGTCGATCAAGCCAACATCATTCAGCCGGCGACGCGTGGCGCGATTGAGGAAAAGCTCGCCGAACTTGAAGCAAAGTCTGGCATCCAGATTGCCGTTGCCACGGTTGGCTCACTTGAGGGCCAGGACATCGAACCATATGCCAACGAATTGTTCCGAAACTGGAAGCTCGGCGAGAAAACCAAAAACAATGGTGTGCTTCTGCTTATTGCGCCGAACGAGCGGCGAGTCCGCATCGAGGTCGGCTATGGCCTCGAAGGCACGCTCACCGATGCCCTGTCGAAAGTAATAATTGCCAACGCCATTACGCCACGTTTCAAAGCCGGCGATTTCAACGGCGGTATTTCACGTGGCGTCGATGACATCATCACGGTTTTAACCACCGATTCTTCGGAATGGCAGAAGCGCCCGTCGCTACGGCTTGACAATCAGCAGACAACCGATCCAGCGAGCTGGCTTCTCCTCGCCGCGTTCGTCGTTCTTGTCGCATTGCTTATCGCTTCGCCCACCTTTCGCTGGTTGTTCCTGAACACGGTGCTCAATATCCTTGTCAGTTCCGGCGGATCGAGTGGCGGCGGATATTCGGGTTCTTCGGGAGGCGGCGGCTTTTCCGGGGGTGGCGGGTC
The DNA here is from genome assembly GCA_036391175.1 of Pseudolabrys sp. Classification (GTDB taxonomy): domain Bacteria; phylum Pseudomonadota; class Alphaproteobacteria; order Rhizobiales; family Xanthobacteraceae; genus Pseudolabrys. Next base: position 2,513 of record DASWAK010000321.1, on the reverse strand, counting down.
GTCTGGCGGCGGCGGTGCGTCGGGGAGCTGGTAATGAACATTTCGAAAGAAGACCGGGCCCGGATCGCGAGCGCCATCCGTTCTGCCGAGGCAAAGACCTCAGGCGAAATCGTTTGCGTACTGGCGGAGACGTCATCCCATGCGACCGGGTTGCCGATTTTTATCGCGGCGGTAGCCGCGCTGGTGGTGCCGTGGTTGCTTACGATCTTCACTGCGATGACGGTTTACCGAATTCTGTTGCTGCAGGTTATCGTATTTTTCGCGCTGTTATTTTTGCTTTGCCTGCCGCGCGTACGTGTCGCGCTTATTCCACACAAGGCGCGTCGCGCGATCGCTTATCGTGTTGCCATGGAGCAATTCACCAGCCGTGGGCTTGCGAACAACAAAAATCAGTCTGGAATATTGATCTTCGTTTCGCTCGCGGAACGTTATGCACACATTGTTGCCGGCCCCGAGATCGCTGCACGCGTTCCTCAGGCCAGATGGCAGGCGGCGGTGGATAGGCTGATTGCACACACACGCAAGGACCTCGTTGCTGACGGGTTCATAGCTGCAATAGAAATGTGTGGCGAGGAACTCGCAACGCACTTTCCTCCCACAGCATCGAGCCGCAGCGAACTACCGGATCGGATCTACTTGATTTAGCGCAGTGGCCCGGCGTTTGCCGGTCGAAGTGATCCTCAGCCAGCTGCAACCGGAAGACCGATCGGCTTGGCCGAAATAAATTGCTGTTGGGCGAGGCGGGCAAATCGGCCGCCGGCCTTTATGAGTTCGTCGAATGTCCCGGTCTCGACAATCCTTCCGGCATCGAAGACGAGGATGCGAGACGCTTTGCGCACCGTCGATAATCGATGGGCAATGACGAAGGTTGTCCGCCCTTTCATCACTTCGTCGAGCGCGCGCATCACCTTCGCCTCCGTGTCGGAGTCGAGAGCGCTCGTGGCCTCGTCAAGAATGAGAATCGGCGGATTCTTTAGGAGCGCGCGCGCAATCGACAATCGTTGGCGCTCGCCGCCGGATAGCGATCGGCCACGCTCGCCGACACTATCCTCGAAACCTTTAAATTTGCGCTCGATGAACTCCAGGGCTTGCGCGCGCACGACCGCATCGCGTATCTCCGCTTTCGTTGCATCAGACTTCCCGACCCGCAGATTTTCAGCGATTGAACGATTGAACAACAGCGCCTCTTGAAACACTACGCCGATATTGCGTCGCAATGCCGAAAGTTTGAATTTGCGGATGTCAGTGCCGTCAATTTCTATTTGGCCAGACTTCGGATCGAAAGCGCGGTGTAGCAGCGCGATCGCGGTTGACTTTCCTGCACCAGTGGCGCCGACGAGGGCGATTGTTTCGCCCGGCATTGCTTTGAAGTTCAAGTCCTCTACAGCCATCCGCTTGCCGTCATATGAGAAGGAAACGTGCTTGAACTCGACGAGTCCGCGCAGCCTGCCAGGATCGACTGCGCCCCGCCGATCGCGAATAGAGGGAACGGTGTCCCATACTTTGAAGAATTCGCGCAAACGCGGCGCCTCGGACACCACCTCGTGGATGAAGCTGACGCTGTGCTCCAGCCGGGCGATGATGAGCCCGGCGAAGTTCATAAAAGTAACCATTTGCCCGACCGTTGCCTGGCCGTTGATGGTCAGGAAAGTCCCGAGGATGATGATCGCCAGCACGGTCAGTGTGGTCGCGGTCCGCGTCAGCACATTGGCCAGCGCCCACCAGGAAAGAACCGGCATTTGTGCGGACAGCAAACGCTCGACGACCAGGCGTAACTCAGCCACTTCGGCTTCAAGGCGGGAAAAACTTTGTACCAGCGCGATGTTGCCCAGCGTGTCGGACGCGCGCTCTGCAAGATCGGAGTAGTGACGCTCGACCGAGCTTTGCAAAGTTTCGGTTTTGCGCACGATCAGCGCAGTCAAAGCCGCGAAAGCGACGCACAGAATAATCAGCAGCGATGCGAGGCGCCAATTTACAAAAAGCGAAATCGGCAGCAGGACAAGCAGCGAGATGAGCGATGAAAGGTTGTCACGGAAAAATCCGACCCACAGTCCCCACAGCGCCTCGGTGCCTTGCAGCATCATCTTCATCAGGCGGCCTGAGTGAGTGTTGCCGTGATAGGAGAGGGGAAGCTGCAGGACGTGCTCGAAATAACCGGTCAGAACGACGTGGCGGCGTCGATGGGCGAGGCGATCCGCGTAAAGCGCAATTAGCGTCCCGCAGGCAATGGTGAAGAGCCCGAAGCCGGCCCAGGCGGCGAGCAGCGTTGCCAATCTTGACCACTGTGGCAGTTCACGATGCGCCTGCGCTCCGGTCAGCGTGTCGATAATCCGTCCGAGCAACACCGGTTCGGCAAACTGCGCCGAGGCCAGTGCCACGTTTGCCAGCGCCAATATCCAGGCCAATAGGCTCTCGGAGCCGAGCAGCGACAGAACGCGTCCGTATAGACGAAGAATTTTCATGCCCAGATCTCGGCGATTGGATGCCGTAAAAGACTATCACAACAGGATCTT
>DASWAK010000320.1:0-21941 GCA_036391175.1 Pseudolabrys sp. | reverse complement strand
GGGCCAGTCCGCCACCGGCCGATTCGTGGTTTCGTTGATGAAGGGTCAGAAACTTTCGCGCAGCCATCGTCCGACCCGTGCCATGTAACCGCCCGTTCCTGTCATCAATTGCCGCGTTCGCCGCGGTTCGAAGTGTTCGAGATGCGCTGCCTGCGGGTAGACCAACAGGCCCGCCGCCACTGCAAAGGCCGGCCCCTTCGCTGCCTCAGGCAAGCCGGCCAAGCCAAGCGGCCGGCCAATTCGTACGGGGCGCTTTAAAATGCGAGCGGCAAGATCGGCGAGGCCAGTGAGCTGGCTCGCACCGCCGGTCAGCACTACACGCCCGCGCGGCTCCGCTGCAAACGGTGAAGCGGCCAGGCGATCGCGCACCATTTCCAGGATTTCCTCAACACGCGGCCTGATGATCCGCACCAGCGATGCGCGCGAGACGAATTGCGGCGGCTCCCGCTCGTTATCTTCGACCGAAGGTACCGTAATCATATCGCGCTCATCAGAGCCCCCGGCCAAAACACTGCCATAAATCGCTTTGATTCGCTCAGCATCGGCGACCCCTGTGTTAAGGCCGCGGGCGAGATCCGTGGTCACGTGTTGGCCGCCAAGAGCAAAGCCGTCGGCGTGAACGAATTTGCCGCCGGAAAAGACCGCCAAAGTCGTGGTTCCGGCGCCCATATCGACCGTAGCCGCTCCCAGATCAGCCTCGTCATCGGCGAGGGCGGCGAGACCCGCCACATAGGGGGAGGCCACCATTGCCTTCACAGAAAGATGGCTGCGCTCGACCGTAAGCATGAGGTTCCGCACGGTCGCCACGTCGGCAGTGACCATGTGCATATCCACACCCAGACGGTGACCAAGCATGCCACGCGATTCGCGGATACCAGCAGCAGCATCGACCGCGTAGCCGATCGGGAGGGAATGCAGGACGGCGCGTCCATCTCGCACCGAATGTCGGCTCGCCGCTGCGAGTACCCGACTAATATCGGCTTCGGTCACTGCGCGACCAGCGAGATCGATATTCGCGATGAAGCGTTCGCTGCCAAGGCGGCCGCCGGACATCGACACCACGACGGACTCGAGTTGAACGCCTGCAATGCTTTCGGCAATGTCGATCGCCTGGCGGACCACGTCCTCCGCCTCGACCAGATCGACCACAGAACCGGCCTTCATGCCGCTCGCCGCGGTATGGGCAAAGGCCAGGAGCCGTACGCCGTGGCTGCGCCGGCGCAGGACATCTTGTGGCGCTTGCGGTTCAAGCCGCGCGACGAGGCAGACGACCTTGCTAGTGCCAATATCGAGACAAGCGACGACAGCTGCGCGCTTGGGCGAAACCGGCTTCATTTTCGGGGTAACACCGAAGCGCAGCACGGTCATGCTTCGCCTCCTTTGCCCGCCTTGCCCTTTTTTGTTTTCTCGGCGTCCTTCAGCACCTGCTCGCGCGCAGCGGCAGCGCTGTCAGACTGGCGCACGGTGACACGGTCGGGCAGCCTGAGATCGACCGCCACGATGTCCCGCGACAGCAGCTTATCGCTGCGGTCGAGATCGATAAGTATCCTTAGCGCCTGCTCGGTTTCGCCTTCCGGCAACAGAATCTCGAGGCCTCCTTTAAGGTGCAGATTCCAACGCCGCTCGGCCACCAGAACCGAGGCTTCGGTCATCTGCGCGATCATCGGATATCGCGCGAGGAGCGCGAGAAAATCCCGTGCGCTCTGCCCAGCACCCTTGCCTATGATGCGTGGCAATCCGTTAAAACGCGGCGGCACGGTTGCTTCGAGCACGGTACCATCGGCCGCGACCAGCGAAACACGACCGTCCTTTTGCCAGAGCGCAAATGGTTTGCGTTCTTTGATCTCGATGCGTAGCCGATCAGGATATAGTTTGAGGACGGTTGCATCTGCAATCCACGGATTGGCCAACAAGCGCGCACGTGCGCGCGCAGCATCAAAAAACAACAGCGACGAGCGGTCAGTGATGCCGGCGAGTATCAGAATTTCGTCCCGGGCAACTTCGTGTTCGCCGTCGAGTGCGACCTCGAAAATACGGAAGCCGAGTCTATTGGCCGCTGCGTCGCAGAGATCTTGCGCATTTTCGATGATCTGCGGGACATGGCCGCCCTTGACTGCGCCGTAGCTGACGCTGGCAAGCAGTAACATGGCGGCTGCCGATGAGCCTGCGCCGCGCGGCACTTTCAAGCCGACAAGCAATACACTCCAGCGGCGCACAAGCCTCAGCCAGTGCCGACTATGCGACTTCGGCCACAAAACGGACGATGAGCGTCGTTTCAACTTGAGCGATTGAGCGAGGCGCACTCGACCTTCCATTGCGACCTACTTTACTTGTTGAGCCCAACGTGGGGCCGCAAGCTCCGCCATGAGCATGACGTCGTCATGCTCCGATATCCGGCTTCAGATGAGACCATCCCCGTCCCTCGGAGGCCGCCGTCAGCGGTGAAGTCCGCACGCACGACTTCGCGGCAGCAAAGCGCGCGGCGCGCCGCCAGTGCGTAGTCTTCGGGCCTATTGGTAAATGATTAGTAAAATTTGAACGAATGACCGCTTGAAAGCCAACTTTGACGGCGGGCGCAAGCCCTCCATGGGCGGGGTTTCATCGGCTCAATGAAGCGTCCTCGACCATCCAGCGGACCAAATCGTCAAAATTGATGCCGGCGTACTGCGCCATCTCGGGCACAAGTGAAGTTTCGGTCATGCCCGGCTGGGTGTTTACCTCCAGACAAACGAGGCCCTTGGTGCCGGACTGCCTGTCGTCGTAACGGAAGTCGGCGCGAGTAACGCCACGGCAGCCGAGCGCGCGATGGGCGCCGAGGGAAAGGCGCTGAATTTCGCCATAGACGGCGGAATCGATGGGCGCCGGCAGCAAATGTTTGGAGCCGCCGGGTGCGTACTTGGCTTCATAGTCATAAAACTTGACAGTGGGCACGATCTCGATGACGCCAAGGGCCTTGTCGCCCATTACCGCGCACGTGAGTTCCTTGCCCGGAATATATGGCTCGACGAGCATGCGGTCGCCGAATGCCCAATCGGCGCGCGTCAGTTCCTGAGGCGGGTGCTTGTGATCCTCACGCACAATGAACACGCCGACGCTGGAGCCCTCCGCTACTGGCTTAATCACATAAGGCGGCGGCAGCAGATGGCGCATCGCGACCTCTTCGCGAGTAGCAACGATGCCTCCTGGCACAGGCACTTGAGCCGCCTTGAGCACAGTCTTGGCCGTATCCTTTTGCATCGCCAGCGCAGACGCAAGCACGCCCGAATGACTGTAAGGTATGCCAAGAATTTCGAGCATGCCTTGTAAGGTGCCGTCTTCACCGGGACGGCCATGCAAGACGTTAAGCGCTACCTCGGGCCTGACCGCACGCAGTGTCACGGCAACCTCGCGGTCGACATCGATACGGCTGACACGGTGACCGGTCCGTTCAAGCGCATCGGCGCAAGCTTTGCCTGAGCGCAACGATACTTCGCGCTCAGCCGACCAGCCGCCCATCAGGACCGCGACGTGTTTCATAATCTTAGCATCCCACCCCGACCCGCTTGATTTCCCATTCCAAATCGACACCGGAATGCGTCTTCACCTTTTGCCGCACGGTTTCGCCCAACGTCTCGATGTCGGCCGCGCTGGCGCCGCCAAGATTGATCAGGAAATTGCTGTGGAGTTCGGACACCTGCGCTCCACCGATGGTGAGCCCGCGGCAGCCGGAGTCATCCACCAGTTTCCAGGCGCTATGGCCCGGCGGATTTTTAAACGTGGAGCCGCCAGTGCGATTGCGCGGCTGGCTCGCCTCGCGCTTCTTCTTTATGGCAGCCATTTCCGCAGCGATCTCATCCGGGATGCCGGCGTGACCCTGCAACACCGCAGTTGTGAAAATGACATCGTCCGGCACGCCACAATGGCGATAGGAAAATCCCATGTCGCCATTGCTGAACGTACGCACATTGCCTTGCCGGTCGACACCGCGCGCTTCGACAAGAATATCTTTGGTTTCGCCACCATAGGCACCACCGTTCATGCGCAAGGCACCCCCGATAGTTCCGGGAATGCCGCTCAGAAACGCCAGCCCCGCTACGCCAGCCGCCTGCGCCGCGCGCGCCACCATCACATCAAGCATTGCCGTGCCGGCGATGACACGATGGTCTTCGACCCTCACGTCGTTAAAACCGCGGCCGAGTCTTATCACGACACCTGGCACACCACCGTCACGCACAATTAAATTCGAGCCAGCACCTATCACTGTGATGGGAATTTCTGGCGGCAGGTTGCGCAAAAAATACGCAAGGTCATTTTCGTCATCCGGCATGAAGAAGACTTGCGCCGGGCCGCCTACGCGAAACCATGTGAATTCTCCAAGAGACTGATTGGCCAGCAGCCGTCCGCGCAATTCAGGCATTTTTAGTTTCAGCTCGGGAACGATATCAGGGAAGCTCATAGCGCTTTCAATTCTGCCGGTAGCGCATAAGCCCATTGTGTGATCGAACCAGCGCCTAGGCAGACCACATAGTCACCCGGCTTGGCGAGATCTTTGATGAGCGGCGCGAGTTTCTCGGGTGCTTCCAGCGGCATCGCTTGCTTGTGGCTGCGGGCGCGCAAACCGGTTACCAGCGCATCACGGTCGGCACCGGGAATAGGTTGCTCGCCGGCCGGATAAACCGGTGCAACGATCACCGTATCGGCGTCGTTGAAGCATGTGCAGAACTGCTCGAACAGATCATGCAGGCGCGTATAACGATGCGGCTGCATCACCGCGATCACCCGGCCTTTCGCGCTCTCGCGTGCGGCGCGTAGCACGGCTGCGATCTCCACAGGATGATGACCGTAATCGTCGATGATGATTGCACCGTTCCATTCTCCAACTTTGGTAAAACGCCGCTTCACTCCGCCGAAGCCGGCGAGTGCGCTGCGTATGACCTCGTCCTTCACCCCGAGTGCGTGCGCCACTGCCACCGCTGAAGTCGCATTGAGCGCGTTGTGACGGCCGGGCATTGGCAAAGTGAGCTTGCCGACGGTATGGGCCGTGTTGCCTTCGCGGTCGCGGAACAGCACAGAGAACGTCGATTGACCGTTCTGATGATCAATATCGACCATCCGCACGTCGGCTTGCGGGTTCTCGCCATAAGTAAGGATGCGTCGGTCTTCCAACTTGCCGACTAGCGTCTGCACCACCGGATGATCAGTACACATGACCGCGAAGCCATAGAATGGCACGTTTTCGATAAAGGCGCGGAATGCATCCTGCACGGCGTCAAAGGTATGGAAATGATCGAGATGCTCGGGATCGATGTTGGTAACGATAGCGATGTCGGCAGGCAGCTTGAGGAATGTACCGTCAGATTCATCCGCTTCGACCACCATCCAGTCGCCCGCCCCCAGCCGCGCATTGGTGCCGTACGCATTGATGATGCCGCCGTTAATCACGGTCGGATCGAGCCCGCCAGCATCGAGTAGCGATGCGACCAGCGAGGTTGTAGTCGTCTTGCCGTGCGTACCAGCGATCGCCACGCAGCTTTTGAGTCGCATCAATTCGGCCAGCATCTCGGCACGTCGAACAACCGGCAGGCGCTTGGCGCGGGCGGCGATGAGTTCCGGATTGTCACGTTTGATAGCGGAGGAAACGACCACCACGTCGGCGCCGTCGATATTTTCGGCCTTGTGCCCGATGGCGACTTTGACGCCCTTGTCCCGCAGGCGCTTGACGTTGGCACCCTCGGCGACATCCGAACCGGTCACGCTATATCCGAGATTTGCGAGCACCTCGGCAATGCCGCTCATACCGATGCCGCCGATGCCGACGAAATGCACCGGACCGATGTCGCGCGGCAGTTTCATAAAAGTCGCCCTCAACCTCGCCTTCGGGCGCGGATAACCCACGCGCCAGCGCTGTGCGGCTATGTCATGCAGGACACGCAAGGCCGAAACAAGACCGGCCGCGGGCCAGCGCTTAAATTCCCGCCACCTTTATTACCAGATCGGCCAGCTGTTCGGCGGCGTCGGTGGTGCCGGCGGACCTGGCGGCCTGCGCCATCTGCGCCAGCCGCACCGGATCTTTGGCGAGCGCCCCGATCTCTTTAGCCAGCCGCTCCGGGGTGAAGTCCCACTGCTCGATACGGATCGCACCGCCGGCAGCCTCCAGAACGCCGGCATTGGCGAACTGATCCTGATCCAGCGCATGCGGGAGGGGCACCAATATGGCAGGCCGGCCAATAGCTGAAAGCTCGGCCACGCTTGAAGCACCGGAGCGTGAGATCACCAACTGCGAAGCCGCCATCCGCGCCGGTAGGTCGGGAAAGAACGGCGCGATCTCTGCCCTAACCCCGAGTCGGGCATAAGTGGCGCGCACGGCATCGAGGTCCTCGGCGCGCGCCTGCTGAACGATCGACAGCCGTCCGAGCAGATCGGTATTCAGGCGTTCAATCGCTTGTGGCACGACCGCGGCCATCACATGCGCGCCCTGGCTGCCGCCGAACACAAGTAGGCGCAACTTGCCATCAGCCAGCGCGGCATAGGGTGTCGCGGCGGCGGCAATTACCTGCGGGCGCAACGGATTGCCGGTGAAAGTTATTTTGCTCTGCCAGTGTCGATTAAAATTCTTCAGCGTGCGGAAGCCGGTAGCAATTGCGGTCACGCGAGGTGCCAATAACCTGTTGGCGCGCCCCATAACGCCATTCTGCTCGTGCAACACTGTGGGCACGCCGCGCCAGCTCGCCGCCAGGAGCGGCGGCACGGTCGGATAACCGCCAAAGCCAACCACCGCGTTCGGTTTGATGCGGCCGAGTAGTGCCCAAGCTTTGGCGGCGCCGAGTGTCAGCAGAGTTGCGGTGCGCACCAGCGATATTGGATCGCGTCCGCGCAAAGTCGCGCTCGAAATGAGATGTACGGTGCGCGCAGGAAATTTGAAGTGCGCGGCGCGATGGTCGGTGGCGAGATCGACGGTAATGCCGCGTTTGTCGAGCACAACAGCCAGAGCTTCGGCCGGAAACAAATGACCACCGGTGCCACCGGCCGCGAGCAGGACGAGCGGCGCGCCGCTCGCAGCCATCAGATCCTGCTCCCGGCCACCGCGAGGTCGGGCGCGCTCATGGCCGCGCGTGGTTGCTCACGCGTGAGTGCCAGCAACATGCCCATCGCGTATGCGAGCGAAATCATCGAAGAGCCGCCATAGGAAATGAATGGCAGCGTCATGCCCTTGGCTGGAATGAGATGCAAGTTCACCGCCATATTGATCGCGGACTGGGTGGCGAAGAGAATGGTAAGGCCAGCCGCGGCGAAACGAGTGAAAGGATCGTCATGGTGCATGGCGCGGATTAGCATGCGAATGACAATAAACACGAATAACGCCACCAGCGCGAGGCAGAGCACGACGCCAAATTCTTCAGCAGCGACCGCGAACACAAAGTCTGTATGGCTCTCCGGGAGAAGGCGCTTCACAGTGCCCTCGCCCGGACCCTTGCCGAACCAGCCGCCACGCATGAAGCTTTCGGTCGCGATGTCGATGTTGAAGGTATCGCCGGAGGCCGGATCAAGGAAGCGCTGAATGCGGCGTGCCACATGCGGCACTGTGTAATACGCGCTCAAGAGCCCGACACCGGCGAGGCTCGCGATGCCCGCCACCCAGACCACTCGCATGCCGGCCATGAAGAACAGCGCGCTCCAAACCAGCGCTATCAGCATGGTCTGACCGAAGTCGGGCTGCACCACCAGCAGCGCGATCACCATCAGCAGCAACATAAGTGAGAATATATTCGCCGGCATGTCAGGACGCCTTGCAGATTCTCCGAACAACCAGGCAACAATGATGACAAAGGCGGGCTTGAGAAATTCCGATGGCTGAATGTTGATACCGAGCAGCACCAGCCAGCGCCGCGCGCCTTTGATCTCGGGACCAAAATAAGGTGTCGCCGCAACCATTATCAGACTCACCGCAAAGACGATCAGGGACAGGCGGCGGATTTGGCGCGGATTAAGAAAGGAAACGCCGAGCATCACCACGATAGCAGGCAATAGATAGAGGATGTGCCGGTTGACGAAAAAGAAGGGCTCGAGTCCCAGGCGGGCGGCGACCGGAGGGCTGGCAGCAAGCGAAAGCACAACACCGGCTAGCATCAGCGCGCCGATGGCGGCGAGCGTAAGCCGGTCGACTGTCCACCACCATTCGCCGAAGGGCGTGCGTTGAGCGCGCGAGAGCATTCCGAGTCCCCGTCTGGCCCAAGCTGACGCTTCGCGGTTTAGGAAGCATTAATTTCCGTCACCCCGAAGTGCGAGCACAGCGAGCCCACCATTCTTCGGGGGCCGCGTAAGGCGCGGCTACCTCAAGATGAGGGCGGAATTGCTGAAACGCCGGGAATTGCCAGTACGGTGTCGATAAAGGCTTTGCCGCGCATTTCGAAATTCGGGTACTGATCAAACGAGGCACAGGCCGGCGATAGCAGCACGACCGGTTCCTTTAAGCCCGACGCCGCAGCATCGCGGGTTGCCGCGTCGATTGCCGCCGACAAAATTCCATTGATCTCGTAAGGCACTTTCCCCTCGATCGTCCCGGCAAATTCTTTGGCAGCCTCGCCAATAAGATAGGCCTTGCGGATACGTGGAAAAAATTCGGCGAGGCTAACGATGCCCCCGGTTTTTGGCTTGCCGCCGGCGATCCAAAAGATGTCGTGAAAACTCGCCAGGGCTTTGGCTGCCGAGTCAGCGTTGGTCGCTTTCGAATCGTTGACGAATAGCACATTTCCCTTGCGCCCGACCTGTTGCATGCGGTGCACGAGGCCGGGGAAACTTGTGAGACCTTTTTGAATCGCCGCCGGATCAACGCCGAGTGCGACACAAGCTGCAACGGCGCAAGCGGCGTCTTGCGCATTGTGGATGCCGCGTAACGAACCGATACCGGCAAGCTCCGCCAAAACGTGCGCCTTGCCGCTAACAGAGCGAAAAATGCGGCTACCTTCCGCGTAATAACCATCACGTAAGGGCGAGATGACCGAAACACGCACGACAATTTTCCCGGAACGCTGGATGCGCTCAGCCGTCGCGCGCGTATACTCATCGTCGACATCGATCACAGCCGCCCCGTCTTGTTCGATGTTTGCGGCAAGTCGCTCTTTGATAGCGGCATAGTTCTCCATGCTACCGTGTCGGTCCAGATGATCTTCCGAGACATTCAGCAGGATGCTGACCGTAGGCTTAAGTGAAGGCGCGAGATCAATCTGATACGAAGAAACTTCGAGCACATAGGCACGGCCAGCCTTAAACGGCTCGAGCGCCAGTACCGGCACGCCGATATTGCCGCCCATCTGTGCCTCACGGCCGGCACTCTTGAGCAGGTGCGCGGTGAGCGCAGTGGTGGTCGATTTTCCATTGGTGCCGGTGATCGCGACCAGAGGACAACCGGCGCCCGTTTTGGCGCGCTCGCGGCAGAATAATTCGATGTCGCCGATCACTTCGACATTGGCTTTACGTGCGAGCTCCACTGTCCGATGGGGTTTGGGATGGGTGAAGGGCACGCCTGGTGCCAGCACGAGCGCGGCAACCGTCGACCAGTCGAGCTTGCGCAGGTCTTGCGCCTTCAAGCCGGCCGCTTGCGCATCAGCAATCTTCTTATCGTTATCGTCGAAGGCGATGACCTCGGCGCCGCCATCCTTTAATGCGCGCGCCGCCAGCAGGCCAGAATTGCCGAGCCCGAAAACTGCAACTCGCTTTCCCGCGAACGTGGTGACCGGAATCAAGGCTTATCTCAACTTCAGAGTCGCCAATCCGGCGAGCGCCAGAACCACGGCCACGATCCAGAAACGGATGACGATTTGGGACTCGGTCCAGCCGAGCTGCTCATAGTGATGGTGAATCGGCGCCATCTTGAATACGCGTTTGCCCGTCAGCTTGAACGAAACCACCTGCACGATCACCGATACGGCTTCCAGCACAAACAGCCCGCCGACGATGGCAAGTACAATCTCGTGTTTGATGGCGACCGCGACCGCACCGAGCATGCCGCCGAGCGACAGCGAACCGGTGTCGCCCATGAAGATCGAAGCTGGCGGAGCGTTGAACCAAAGAAAGCCGAGGCTAGCGCCGATCACCGCGCCGCATAACACTGCAAGCTCGCCGGTGCCGGCAACATAATGGATCTGCAAATATTCGGCGAAGACGGCGTTACCCGCAAGATATGAGATAAGACCGAAGGTTGCCGCCGCGATCATGACTGGCACGATCGCCAAACCGTCAAGGCCGTCAGTCAGATTAACCGCATTCCCCGCGCCGACGATAACGAACGCGCCGAGCAGTACGAAAGCCCAGCCGAGATTGAACACCAGCTCTTTGAAGAACGGGAATACGAGCGAAGTCGCAATCGGTCCACGTCCAAGATTCGCGAGCGCGGTGCAAGCCGCCACAGCGATCACCGCCTCCACGATCAGCCGCGTGCGGCCGGAAATACCGGTGTGGGTTTGTTTGATAATTTTGAGGTAATCGTCATAGAAGCCGATCAGACCAAAAGAGAGCGTGACTCCCAACACGACCCAAACGTAGGGGCTCTTCGGGTTTGCCCACAGCACCGTCGACATCATCAGTCCGGACAAAATCATCAAGCCGCCCATCGTCGGCGTGCCCTTCTTGGTCACCAGATGCGACTGCGGGCCATCGCTCCGAATGGGCTGACCCTTGCCCTGCTTGAGGCGCAACAGGTCGATGATTGGTCCACCGAACAGGAATACGAATATCAGGGCTGTGACGATGGCACCGCCAGTTCGAAAGGTGATGTAGCGAAAGACATTGAAAAAGGAGACTTTGTCAGAAAGCTCGGTCAGCCAGTAGAACATTAGGTTGAATCCTGAGTACTCACCCCTGCGCAGGCACCTGATCGAGCGCCGCCTGCCTCGGGAATTGCCGTTCCAACGACTTGACGATCGGACCCATTTTCGAGCCGAGCGAGCCCTTTACCATCACCGCGTCGCCCGCTCGGATGGCGCCTAGTACAATTGGCTCCAGCCCCATCGCCGTCTCGGCATAGCCGCCCCGGGCGCGCGAGGGAAGAGCCTCCCACAGCGCGCGCATCAGCGGCCCAGAACAGTAAACAACGTCGATACCGGCAGCCTCGATTGCGCCCGCGAGTGCACGGTGCAGTTCGGCGCCTGTTGGCCCCAATTCCAGCATATCGCCCAGCACTGCAACACGACGGCCGCGCTTGCCGATCGGCGCCTGGCCAAGCAAAACGATTGCCGCGCGCATGGAAGCAGGATTGGCATTGTAGCTTTCGTCAATGAGGAGCGCGTTCCCGCCAGGAACTGTCAGCACAACACGCGTGCCGCGCCCGCTGGCGGGCTTGAGATTGCTGAGTGCGAGCGCAGCCAGCGCGAGATCCGCTCCGGCGAGCGAAACCGCGGCCAGGACCGCGAGCGAATTGAGAACAAGATGTCGGCCGGGTGCTCCAAGCTTGTAGGTGACAGTTTGCCCCAGAATGCACGCTTCGGCGGTTGAGCAGTCGGCGTGTAGCGAAAGACGAACCAATCGTGCTTCGGCGTCGTCGTGCTCACCGAAGGAAACGATATGCTCAACACCTGCTGCCTTGGCGGCAGCGGCGAGCCGCGCATATTGCGCGTTGTCGCGATTAAGGACACCCGCGCCCCCTCGCTCGACGCCTGCAAAAATTTCTGCCTTGGCGTCAGCAATTTTCTCCAGCGAGCCGAAGTATTCCAGATGCACCGGCTCAACGCCGGTCACAATTGCCACATGTGGCCTTACCAGCTTCGTAAGCGGCGTGATTTCACCGGCATGGTTCATCCCAATCTCGAATACGGCGTATTTCGCGCTTACCGGACAGCGCGCGAGCGATAGCGGCACACCCCAGTGATTGTTGTACGACGCAATAGAAGCATGTGCTTCGCCGTCGGCCGACAGCGCCAGTCGCAATGCTTCCTTTGTGCTGGTCTTGCCGACAGAGCCGGTGACGGCGATGACTTTCGCATGCATGCGCGCACGCGCGGCTCGCGCCAGATCGCGCAAGGCTTCGAGCACGTCAGGAACGACCAAAAGTGGTGCATTGGCGAAACGCCCGCGCTGACCGCGCGACACCACGGCGAGGCCGGCGCCAGCTTTCAGCGCATCGTCAACGAAGTCGTGGCCATCACGGTTTTCGCCCTGAATGGCGAAGAACGCCTCACCCCTGGTCAATTTTCGGCTGTCGATGGAAATGCCGGCCAAGTCCATCGGCAAAGGACCGGCGCGTTCGGCATGCATCGCCGCGGCCATGGTATCGAGCGTCCAGAGTACACTCATACGATTTCTCCAAGGCTTGTCCCAAGCGCACCCGGGATCGCATCGGAGTCGGAGATTGAAATGGTCCTGGGTCTGCATCGCAACACTGCGTGTCGCGATGCGCTCGGGACACGCAGGTCGAGCGGGATCATGCCACTTTGCCCTGCAAGGCCACTGCCACGGCCTCGTGGTCCGAGAACGGCACAATGCGATCGCCGATGATCTGCCCGGTCTCGTGGCCCTTGCCCGCGATCAGCAGCACGTCGCCGGCCTCGAGCTCCGTAATAGCCACCCGAATAGCCTCGGCACGATCGCTAATTTCTGCGGCACCCGGCGCTTCGGCGAGAATGGCAGCACGGATTGCGGCCGGGTTTTCGCTGCGTGGGTTGTCATCGGTAACGATGACGCGGTCGGCATTCTCTACCGCGATCCGGCCCATGATTGGACGTTTACCAGTATCGCGATCGCCGCCGGCGCCAAACACGACGATGAGCTTCCCGCGAGCATAAGGGCGCAGACTCTCGAGCGCCTTCTTAAGCGCATCCGGTTTGTGCGCATAGTCGATGAAGATCGGCGCACCATTGCGGGTGCCGGCAAGTTCCAGCCTGCCTTGGGCGCCGGTGAGCTTTCCCAATGCCGCGAACACGCGCGCCGGTTCGGCGCCTGTTGCTATCGCGAGCCCCGCGGCAATGCCAGCGTTTTGCACCTGAAAGGCGCCAACAAGCGGCAATCTGATCTTATACGTGCGTCCATCATGAGCAACTGTGATCATTTGTGCGAAACCATCGATGGACCCGCTGACCAGTTTGATATCTGCACCGTGTTCGCCCACGGCAATGATTTTTAGACCGCGCTTCTCCGCTATGTCGACAACCTGTCCTGCATAACAATCGTCAATGCCAATCACCGCCGTCCCGCCTGCCGCGATCAGGTCCTCGAACAGGTGGAGCTTGGCGGCGAGATAGGCCTCGATGGTCGGATGATAGTCGAGATGGTCACGCGAGAGATTGGTGAAGGCGCCCGCTGCGATGCGCACACCGTCGAGCCGGTGCTGATCGAGGCCGTGAGAGGAGGCTTCGAGTGCGAGATGGGTCACGCCCTCGCCTGCCAGTTGATCGAGCGTGCGATGTAGCTCGATCGGATCGGGCGTCGTCAGCGAGCCGTAGCGCTCGCCCTTGGGCGACACCACGCCGATGGTGCCAATGCTCGCCGCTTGATAGCCGAGCGTACTCCATATCTGCCGGGTGAATGCGGCGACCGAGGTTTTCCCGCTCGTGCCGGTGACAGCTGCGATCGTTTTCGGCTGGCGAGGGAAGAACTTTGCCGCCGCTAGGGCGAGTGTGCGGCGCGGGTTGTTCACACGGATAAATGCGACCCCGTCTGACAATGCCTCGGGCTGCTGCTCGGCCGCGACGGCAATGGCGCCGGCGTTAACGGCTTGCCTGGCAAAATGCGCGCCATCGGCCTTAGCGCCTGTAATGGCAACGAACAGGAATCCCGGCTTCACCTTGCGGCTATCGGCGGTAACGCCCCCGGCCTCGATTGCGCCCAGGCGCTTGTCGCTCGCCGCCTCCGGCAGGAGATCGCGCAGCTTCACCGGGCTTCCTTCGCACTCACCAGCAGCATTTGGTCGGCCTTGGGTAGATCGAAGCGCGGTGGAATGCTCAGCAGCGGAGCTACCCGCTCGATCACCTGGGCGCCGACTGGCACCGCATTCCAGCCCGAGGTCGTAAAGCCATGGGTCTCTGGGAGACCCTGCGGTTCATCAAGCATGATCAACAACAGATAGCGCGGCTTGTCGGCTGGCAATATGGCGGTGAAACTGGTCAACACTTTGGTCTTGGAGTAGCGCCCACCAACCACTTTGTCCGAAGTGCCGGTTTTACCGCCAACATAATAGCCTGGCACATTGGCCCGCGTCGCGGTGCCTTTTTCCACGTTGAGGCGCATTAGATAGCGCATTTTATCAGCGGTTTCCGGCTTAACTACGCGTCTGGCGAGCTTGTCGGCTTCAGCCTGGTCCCTTTTGAGGAAAGTCGGCGGGATCATCTTGCCGCCATTGACCAGCGCAGAAATGCCCATGACCGCCTGCAACGGCGCCACCGATAGACCATGACCGAAGGCTATGGTGACTGTATTGAGCTCACCCCAATGCTTGGGAACCAGCGGCTCGGCGCTTTCCGGCAACTCAGTGCGCAATCGATCGAGTTGACCAAGCTTTTTCAGGAACGCCTTGTGGTACTCGACGCCAAGCGAGAGAGCCATGCGCGCTGTGCCGATGTTAGATGAATAAGTGAAGATTTCCGGCACCGTGAGCACGCGTTTCTGCGCGTGGTAATCGTTGATCTCAAATTTCCCGTAACGCAGCGGCAGACGCGCGTCGAAAGAAGACGTTAGCGAGACACGGCCACTATCGAGCGCCATTGCCAACGTCAGGGCCTTGAACGTAGAGCCCATTTCATAAACGCCGGTGGTCAGGCGGTTAAGACGGTTTGGGTCATTGGCCTCGCGCGGATTGTTTGGATCGAAGTCGGGCTCCGATACCATGGCAACAATCTCGCCAGTGTTGACGTCGGCAATCACGCCGGCTGAAGCCTTGGCCTTATACTTTTCGCGCGCGGCGATGAGCTGGTCGCGCAGCGCGAATTGCACACGCAGGTCGACAGCAAGTTCGACCGGCCGCTGTAACTGGTCGGTGGCCAATCCCGCCATATGCAAAGCGGCGAGTCCTTGACCATCGAGCCACTTTTCAATGCCGGCGATGCCCTGATTGTCGATGTTCACGTGGCCTATCTCATGCGAGACCACTGGTCCATTGGGATAGACGCGCTTATTCTCGGTCAGGAAGCCGACGCCGGGAATGCCGAGGCGATGAATCTCCTGCTGTTGACTAGGCGTAATTTCGCGTTTGAGCCACACGAAGCCCCGTTTTGACGACAAGCGTTCACGAACCTCGTTTGCGTCAAGATCCGGCAACACCGCCGTGAGCAATTCAACCGCTTCGTCTACATCGATGATTTTGCGTGGCTCGGCGAACAGCGAGGGCGTTTTCACGTCGGTGGCGAGGATTTCCCCGTTGCGGTCGAGGATGTCGGGACGTGCAGTAGCGACGGCATCTTGCGCGACACTGCGGCGGCCGCCGTGGCCTTCGCTTACCGTTGCGAACATCACCAAGCGTACGGCGATGACCGAAAAGATGCCAACGAACACAAGGGTGGCAAGGCCGAGCCGAGCCTTCGCCTTCACGTTGCGGTCAACGTCGCGGCCGTAGAGCAGCGAACGCAGAACCCGCTGCCAGCGGGTTTCAAATTGCTTCCTCGCTCCGTGCATTGCGGTCACCTCGGCCGAGGCGGCAGCACGCTGCCAGTCGTTTCGGGCGGAGGCGCGAGCATAGCGCCGATCGGATCGTTACCAGGCTGCGGCACAATCGCATGCGGGCGCTCGGGCAACCGGTCGAGGTTATCGAATTGGGTCGGTTTGATTGGCTGCAGCGCCAAATGGCGATCGGCCAACCCTTGTATCCGAGCGGGCGTATCAAGCTTCGCCCATTCGGCGCGCAGTATGGCGATAGCGTTATGCTCGCGGCGCAGTTCGCCCCGCAGCTTGGCGACTCGCTCAGCCTGAAGAGTGGAATCAAACTTGATCTTGTATACAAAAGACGCCGCCAGGATGAGCGCGCCGATGACGAGGATGTTTAGCAGGCGCATGCTTACCGTCCTCTCAGGACATCGGCGAGTGACGGCAAATGCGGCAGCAGATCGGGTGGCACGCCAGCCCGCGCCGGCGCATCAGTGCGCTCAGCCGCACGCAGTTTGGCTGAGCGAGCGCGCGTGTTGCGCATGACCTCATACTCGTCCGCGACCACGGGCCGTTTGGTGATAATGCGAAAGGTTAGTGTTGGATGTTTGACCTCGGGCGCGTGACGCGATCCGCCACGGATCTCACCACGATCGGCGAAGAATGATTTAACGATCCGATCTTCAAGCGAATGGAATGACACTACCACCAGCCGGCCGCCGGACTTGAGAATGCGTTCAGCAGCTTGAAGTGCCGTAACCAGTTCGCCCAGTTCATCATTAACGAAGATGCGTAGCGCCTGAAAAGTACGGGTCGCCGGATGGATATCGCCGGGGTGTGAACGCACGGCCGATGCGACGATTTCGGCAAGCGCGCGGGATGTTTCAATCGGGGCGCTGGAGCGCGCTTTGATGATAGCGCGGGCGACAGCACGCGAATGCCTCTCCTCGCCGAGTGAGAAGATAATGTCGGCGAGATCGCGCTCGCTTACGGTTGCAATGACTTCGGCTGCGCTAGGACCCTCGCTACCCATACGCATGTCGAGGGGCCCGTCGAGGCGGAAAGAGAAACCGCGCTCGGCCCTGTCGAGCTGCATGGAGGACACGCCGAGATCAAGCACTACACCGTCAACTGTGTCGTATCCGACCGTGCGCGCGATCGCGTCGAGGTTGGAAAAGCGATCCTCGACAAGTGTCAGACGGCCTTTGGCTTGCTCGACCAGGTCCGCCCCCAAGGCGATGGCGGTCTGATCGCGGTCAATACCGAGCACTGTACTGTGGGCGGCCGCCAGGATCGCACGCGTATAACCGCCAGCGCCAAAGGTGCCGTCGATATAAATGCCGCCATGACGAGGCTGGAGCAATTCGACCACGGAACGGCCGAGCACGGGAATGTGGAGGGCCAGTCCGCCAGCGACAGCCGAGCCGCCGCCGCCCGCCGTCATTCCCGTGCTCCGAGCGCGTTGCGCGCCACCTGGGAACTCAGCTCCCCTTTGAGCGCGCGCACCTTTGCGGTGGCCTCCGCGAGCTCGCTCTGGAAACGGCCGGGCTCCCAGATTTGAAATTTGTGACCGAGACCGACAAACGCCACGGTCTCGGTAATGCCCGCATGACTCTTGAGATGCTCGCTCAACACCGCCCGCCCCTCGCCGTCGATCCTCAGGGTCTCGCTGGTGCCATAGAGCGCCAGGGCGAGTTGTTCGCGCTGGTCGGAAAACGGGGCATAGCGCCCGATCAAGGCCTCGATCTCCTCCATCAGCGCACTTCCGCCGGCGTCGATCGCGGGACGATCCAGCGCCGGATAACAGTAAAGGCCCTCGAAGCCGTCGCGGCCGAGCACCGCGCGAAACGAACCAGGGATCGAGACGCGTCCCTTGGAGTCGAGCCGCAGCGTGAAATTCGCCACGAAGCGGTCCATACCCCGCACTCCATGCCGACTGGACGCAACCAAGGGTGCCCTTGGGACCCTTACGAACGACGCTTAGCCGCGTCAGCCTCGCGCCCGATAACCTTATGTCCCGTTTTGGGAAATTATGGGATATCATGGGATTATATGGCCGTCAAGAAATCGGCCCAAATGTTCCCGAGGCGCGCCGTTGCGGCAGGTCAACGCCATTAACGGCGGTTAAACTTAAAGAAACGTTGCCGAATTCCGGCCCGCGCCGGGCCCTGGTGAAGTTATGTGGATTGGACTGTTCAGCGACATTCACGCCAACCGCGAAGCACTTGAGGCAAGCCTCGACCACGCGCGCCGCGGCGGCATCGATCGCTTTATTTTTCTGGGCGACTATGTCGGCTACGGCGCCGACCCCCGCGCTGCAGTCGACACGGTGATGCGCGAGGTCGAGAGCGGCGCGGTGGCGCTTCTGGGCAACCATGACGCGGCCATCGCCAATGGCACCGGGGGCATGAACTCGATTGCGGCTGCGGCAATCGACTGGACGCGGCCGAAGCTCGATGCCACGCAGCGCGAATTCCTCACCCAATTGCCTCTGACCTTCGAAGATGGTGGCCGGTTGTTCGTGCATGCCAGCGCGCACGCACCGGAGTACTGGGAGTACATTACCGATGTCTCGGCGGCGTCACGCAGCTTCATGGCGACCCGTGCGCACGCCACATTCTGCGGTCACGTGCACGTCCCGGAACTTTTTCATCTGTCGCCGACCGGAAAGCTTGCCGGCTTCCAGCCGGTGCAGGCCGTGGAAATTCCACTACTCGCGCAACGGCGCTGGATCGCGGTGATTGGTTCGGTTGGGCAGCCGCGCGATTACAATCCGGCTGCCTGCTACGGTGCGCTTGATATGGAACGTAACGTTCTAGTCTATGTGCGCGTGCCGTATGACAACGAAGCCGCCGCGCGCAAGGTGCGCGACGCAGGGTTGCCACCAATCTTGAGCTCCCGCTTGATCGAGGGAGCTTGAAATATGGATCGGCCCGAACTCAAAGCCGGTCAGGTAATCGACGGGTTTCGTCTCATTGAGCCACTCGAGTCCGGCGGAATGGCCAGCTTCTGGCGCGTCGCGCGCGATGGCAATGATTCGACGATGTTGATGAAAATTCCGCTGCTACGGCCTGGTGAAGACCCGCTTACTATCGTCGGCTACGAAGTCGAGCAAATGATCCTGCCACGTCTCACTGGACCTCATGCGCCTCGCTTTGTCGCCGCCGGCGATTTCGACCGGCCTTACATCGTGATGGAATTAGTCGCCGGACCATCGGTGAAATCCCTGCTCGACAAAATACCATTATCGCCCGACGAGGTTGCGACGATTGGAGCCAAGATTGGTTTTGCCTTGCATGACATCCACCGCCAGCACGTGATCCATTTGGATTTAAAGCCAAGCAATGTGATCCTGCGCGGCGACGACGCAGTGCTTATCGATTTTGGGCTGTCGCGACATGACCAACTGCCTGACCTGGTGCAGGAAGATGCGGAAGGGCCAGTCGGCACCGGTGCCTATATCTCGCCGGAGCAGGTCCTCGGCGATCGCGGCGATCCGCGCAGCGACATATTCGCACTCGGCGTGATCCTTTATTTTTTAGCGACTGGCGAGCGTCCGTTCGGCGAGCCACAGCGCGCGGACAATTGGCGTTGGCGACTGTGGCGCGATCCCGTGCCTCCGCGTGGGCGCAATCCTGCCGTGCCACCATGGCTACAAGAGATCATCTTGCGCTGTCTGGAAGTCGATCCGGAGGCGCGTTACGCGACCGCAGCTCAACTCGCTTTCGATTTGCAGCATCCCGAACAGGTCCCCCTCACTCAGCGCGCCGTCCGCACGCGGCGGGACAGCGCTCTTACCGTCCTCTGGCGATGGTTGCGCATAGCCCGAAATCCGCCGTTGCGCTTCCGCCGCGCAGTGGCAAGCCACCTCGCCGATGCGCCCATCGTACTGGCAGCGATTGATCTTGAACCTGGCCATGAGGCGCTTAGCCAAGCTCTCGCAGTCGCAGTGCGGCGCGTACTCGCTACTGAACCAAATGCGCGGCTTGCTTGCGTCAACGTCCTAAAAATCGCCCGTCTTACGCTTGATAAACTCGAGGACGCGGAAGGGCGTAATCCACAGCTGGGCCGTCTGATAGAGCTCAAGCACTGGGCGCGCGCCATTCCAGTAGCCCCCGAGCGCATTACCTACCATGTACTCGAATCGACCGACCCGGCTGGTCAGCTAGTTGACTATGCCCGCCATAACCACGTCGACCACATCGTGATGGGCGCACGCGCAAGCTCGATGTTGCGCCGTTATCTCGGCAGTGTTTCAGCGCACGTTGTCGCTCAAGCACCATGCACGGTGACCGTGGTGCGCGCGCCAGGCGACAAACCAGCTGAGACTCCGACCGCGGCCGACACAGCACGCGCATAGCACACAAGGCACGAGCCGTATGTTATATAAGTCTTGCTTCTTTGCTCGGGCACGGTGAATTATGCTTGCCCCCACATCCACCACCGGTTTTGTCCGGCCCATGTCCGCTTTTCTGCCGGATTCCTTTATTGTCGCCGACGTCGCGCCCTCGCCCAATTTCGACGAGCGCAAGGATGCACGCGCGCCCGATATGATCCTTCTGCACTACACCGGAATGCAAACGGGACAGGCTGCGCTGCAACAACTCACAAAATCTGCAAGCAAGGTTTCTTCCCACTATGTGGTATTCGAAGACGGCCGCATTGTGCAATGCGTACCAGAGGAACGGCGCGCCTGGCACGCTGGCGAAGCGTCCTGGGGTGGCGAAACGGATATCAATTCGCGCTCGATTGGCATCGAGATCGTCAATCCGGGCCATGAATTCGGCTACATTGATTTTCCGCTGCGTCAGGTCGCAGCAGTGATCTCGCTCTGTAAATCGATCATCACACGGCGGGGGCCCATCAGCGCCGACCGCATTTTAGGTCATTCAGATGTCGCGCCTTCGCGCAAACAGGATCCGGGCGAGAAATTTCCCTGGGGGTTGCTGAGCGAATCCGGCGTCGGCCACTGGGTGCGTGCTGCCCCACTCAATCTCGAAGGCGCGGGACTGAAGCCCGGCGACCGCAGTGACTCGGTGACGCGACTACAGAGGGCCTTACGATCCTACGGCTACGGCCTCGTGGAAACGGGCCACTATGACGACGCTACGCGCCTAGTCGTTGTGGCATTTCAACGCCATTTTCGGCAGGCGCGCGTCGATGGGATCGCTGATCCGTCTACATTGCTGACATTGCGTGCGCTCATTGAAACGCGCCCTCAGCCACTTGGCTGATATAGTTGCGGGAGAAGCTTCCTTAAGGTTGTCCTGTAACGGACCTTGACCCACGGGCCTACTATCCCCATTCCTATCCCCGTCAGTCGGCCGGACGGCCGCTCCGCGCCAATGCCGAAAGGCGGCCGGGGAGGAAAGTCCGGGCTCCATGGACGAACGGTGCCGGATAACGTCCGGCGGGGATCAAACCCCAGGGATAGTGCCACAGAGAAGAGACCGCCTCGGCATGTTGCTGCGGCAAGGGTGAAACGGTGCGGTAAGAGCGCACCGCGTTTCCGGCAACGGAAGCGGCACGGCAAACCCCACCGGGAGCAAGACCGAATAGGAGCGGCGCGGGAGCAATCCCGGATCAGTCCGGATCAGCCGTTCGGGTAGGTTGCTTGACGCGCCGGGCAACCGGCGTGCAAGAGGAATGGCCGTCACGTCTGTGGTTCGCACCGCAGGCCACACAGAACCCGGCTTACAGGCCGGCTGATATGTGAAGGGGACTCGGCGGCCAAACCCCGCCGGGTCCCCGCCAATTTTGAGCGTACTGGCGCAGTGTAGGGCAGCAGGCTAGCGTCCGCCGCCTCGCATGACGACTGCCCGCGAAAAAATTGGTCTCGCGCTCGGTGTCGCTGGCGTACTCTTGTTCGGCGGCACACTCCCAGCGACAAGACTCGCAGTCGCCGCGCTCGACCCGCTGTTTCTGTCAGCCGCGCGTGCGGTGATCGCCGGTTGCGCCGGTTTGCTACTGCTGCTCGTGCTGCGACGGCCTATGCCACCGCGCGCATTGTGGCACGAATTCATGCTCGCCGGACTATGCACTATCGTCGGCTTCCCGGTTTTCATGGGGCTGGCCATGGTACATGTGCCGGCCGCTCATGGCGGTGTCGTGCTCGGCATCATTCCGCTTGCAACTGCCGCCGCTGCAGCGCTCGTTGCTCACGAGCGCCCGAGTCTCGGCTTCTGGCTCGCGAGCATGGCGGGAGCAGTCATTGTACTAGTATTCATGGTACGGCAGAGCGGTGCGAATACAATTGAGCTCGGCGATTTCTATCTACTTGGCACCGTGATCTCTGGGGCATTCGGCTACGCACTATCAGGCCGGCTCAGCATGCAGCGAGCCGGCTGGGAAGTGATTTCATGGCAAGTCACGCTATTCCTACCGCTGTCATTGGTTGC
>DASWAK010000319.1:0-2966 GCA_036391175.1 Pseudolabrys sp. | reverse complement strand
TTGGTGGTCATCAATTCCGTCGTCTTCATCCTATTTGCCTATAGCTTCTTCAAGCCACGAACACCCCGAGACTGGCGATCGTTCAGCGCCTTTAGCGCATTTTTGGTCGCACTGTTTGCCGAAATGTACGGATTTCCGCTTACGATCTACTTTTTGTCGGGCTGGTTACAGAGCCGTTATCCCAACGTTGATTGGTTTTCCCATGATGCCGGCCACCTCCTGGAAATGATGTTCGGTTGGAAGTCGAACCCGCACTTCGGACTGTTCCACGTCATTAGCTACATCCTGATCGGTGGCGGGTTCGTACTGATCTCCGTGGCTTGGCGGGCGCTCTACGACGCTCAGCAACGACACGCCTTAGCGACTGCAGGGCCCTATAGCTACGTCCGTCACCCGCAATATGTCGGCTTTATTTTTGTGATGCTCGGGTTCCTCGTGCAGTGGCCTACGCGCTTACGCTTGCGATGTTTCCAGTCCTGACGGTTATGTATGTCAGGCTCGCCAAAATCGAGGAACGGGAGGCGATTGCGGAGTTCGGCAATGTCTACTCCGCATATGCCGTGAACGTGCCGGCATTCATTCCACAACTAAAGCGGCTTTTCGGAGGATCCAAAATTGGGAGCCACGTTGGATAGAGGAGGGTGTCATGACGGACTCTTGGAAGGTACACTCGTTTTCGCTGGCGACCGCTGCGGGTGTGTTTTACATCTTGTGCGCCATTTTCGATGTGCTGTTTCCGCCCTTCGGGCTGATTGCTGCAGTTTCGCCCCACAGTCCGTGGCCCCTTTTCGGAAGTCCGCTTGGCTTCTTGAGCGGATTCGTGACGTTCACCATCGGTGGTTTTGTGCTCGGTGCGCTCTATGGAATCGCGTGGGATTTCTGGAGCAAAAAACTATGATAATGTTAATCAATCCGGATACTGGCAGCACCTTGATGAAGATCAAAGTGTCAGCGCCCCCACTTAGTGCTATAAACATTTCTGTAGTTTCATGGTTTTCGCGATTGGCACTCAGACGAAGCACAAGATGACTGCACGCATCGGTCGAGCCATTATTGTCGTTCTTATCGGCCTGTCGGTCGCAACCCTACCGATGGCGGCTGGCTTTGCGGCTCACGTACCGACAACGGCAGCGACGGAGGTATTGGCCTCCGACTGCGATCACCTCCACAACGCGCCAGTTGGCAAGACACAAAAGTCTGGCAGCGATTGCATTTCAATGGCTAGCTGCGTGCTCCACTGCTTCAGTTTTACCGGGGTCGCAGCAGCCGACGTCGCGTTTGTGCCAATTATCGGCGCAACGCTCCAACCGTTGCGGGCGGGTAATCATCTTTCCTCGCAATTAGGTTCGCTTCCCTTCCGACCTCCTCGCGCCTGATCTCCAGCAAGTCTGAAGGCGGGCTTCAGGCCCGCGCCCATATTCGGCCGCGCCAGATCTCTGTCGCGCGCGCCGTCATCACAGACACACGAGGAGATCGATCATGCCTGCCAAGTACCTGCTCGCTGCCGCTTGTGCGGTCGCGTTGAACCTAACCACAGCCTCGGCTTTCGCTGGCGCCAATGACTATGCGTTCGAACCGCTCGCGGCCGAAATCAAGAAAGGCGATGACGTTGTCGTTGCGCTGCGTCTCACACACAAACCGAGCGGCAAGCCGGTTGCGGACGCAGTCATTGTCCGCACCCGCGTAGACATGGCGCCTGACGGCATGGCCGACATGGTGTCGCCCGTGGCGCAACTGCCGGCCACCGAACCTGGCGTCTATTCGTTCAAGACCGATTTGCCGATGGCGGGACGGTACTTGGTCAGCATTGCGGCCAAGGTGCAGGGCGAACCGGAAACGGTCGTCGGCAAGGTCATCGTCAAAGCGGTCAAATGAGCGGGCGCTAGCCCTCGCAACCGATGACACGAGGAATGCCATGACACAACGTTTTGCAATATTCGCCGCGACGCTCGCTCTCTCAGCATCTGCTGCGGCCGGTTACGCGTATTGGAACTGGTCGGCGATCCCGGCCGCGTCCGCCCCAATTACCGCCGCGACAGCGGCTGAAAGAAAAATTCTTTATTACCGCGATCCGAGCGGAGCGCCATCCTGGTCGGCCACTCCGAAGAACGATGCGCAAGGCCGCGCTTTTCTCCCCGTCTACGACGACGCCGAGCCCACGTTCGACCCGCCTGCGCAGTCGGCGGTCGCACAAAGTGGCCGCAAGATTCTCTTCTACCGCAATCCCATGGGGCTGCCTGACACCTCGCCGGTGCCCAAGAAGGACTCGATGGGGATGGATTATATCCCGGTCTATGAAGGCGATGCGCAGGAACAGGGCGGCGCCATTAAATTGAGTGTCGAGCGCATCCAGCGCAGTGGCGTGCGAACCGAACCGGCGCGATCTGTTGCGTTGACGCAGCCGGTACGCGCGGTTGGCGCAGTGGCCATCGACGAGCGGCGTCTCACCGTCGTGTCGATGCGGTCGGAAGGCTATGTCGAAGATCTTTTCGTCGACACGACCGGCCAGACCGTGCGCAAAGGGGAGCCATTGTTCCGTGTTTATAGTGCCGACATCCAACAGGCGCTGGCCGATCTGCTCGTCGTGTCGAGCCGCGGACAGGCGGCCCCAGCATTGGGACAGTCGAGCATCAATGGCACGATGCGCCGGCTGCGCAATCTCGGCGTTCCTGATGACCGTATCCAGGAACTGCGTGATAGCGGCGTCAATCCGCGAACAATCGATTGGCCGTCGCCTGCGTCCGGGACCATCATCAGCAAGCGCATCATCAACGGCCAGCGGGTCAGCGCCGGCGACGAACTTTATCGTATCGCCGATCTGTCGCAGGTCTGGGTCATCGCCGACGTTGCCGAAGGCGATCTCGCCGATATCAAACCAGGCACACGAGCGAGCGTGACCTTCCGTGCCTATATGGGCGAGCCCGTCGAGGGCATCGTCACTTTCATCTATCCGGAAATGCGCGCGG
>DASWAK010000318.1:0-1686 GCA_036391175.1 Pseudolabrys sp. | reverse complement strand
AATGATGTCGAGCTCGGGCGCGGTGCCGGGCCCGGCCGGCACTCTAGCCAATGTCATCGAGCGTGGCGTTGCTGTCGCCACCGGTGTGGGCGTCAAACCTCTGTCGATGCGGCTTTACGCGCGGTCGCTAGACGGCGTTCGGGTGGCCATCAGTTACACGGATGGTTTCTCGCTATCGCTTGGCCTTGGCTTTCCGCGCTGTCGGAACCGGCCGATCCTGATCGGCGGATTCCACGGACTATCGGATATCGAAGGCCATGCGGGGGAATTGGCCCGCCCGGTGGCGCGTGCACTCATACGCCGTTCGCTTGCCGGGCTTGATCACGCGTTTTTCTTCGGCACCGCTGACCGTGACGTCGCAATCGATCGCTACGGGGTCTCCGTCGAGCGTTCGTCGGTAATCCCGTTCGGTGTCGACACTGATTTCTGGCGGCCGCTGCCACATGAGCCACAAGATGATTTTGTTGTTGCCATCGGCCAGGATCGCAACCGCGATTACGATCTGCTCGCAGCGGCGCCTGGCCGCCACCCGATCCGCATCGTGACACGGCGGTATGTCAATATTCCTCCCAACTACGACCATGTGCAAACGACAGTGGGCGACTTTTTCAATTCAGATTCCATGACCGACCGCGACTTGCGCCGGCTTTATAATGCTGCCACCGCTGTCATCGTGCCATTGAAGGACGTGTATCAGCCATCCGGCTACAGCGTGACGCTGCAGGCGATGAGCTGTGGACGGCCGGTTGTCCTCTCAAATATTCGCGGTCTGTGGACCAAGACGTTGCTAGAAGACGGTGAAAATTGTCTGCTGGTGCCGCCCGGTGACGCCGTCGCTCTCGGAGCAGCGATCGGCCGCATTCGTAGCGACAGCAAGCTCGCGCGGCGGCTGGGCCGCGCCGCGCGCGAAACAGCGGTTGCTCATTTCGGTCTCGATAAAATTGGGGCCGGCACCGTTGCGCTTGCTCGGCTTGGCCTCGATCTGTGGGCCAAACGACACGACGGCAAGGTGGTGGTGCGAAAGCCGGAAACGGCATGAGCGAACTCGCCTGCAATAGATATCAGGGCAAGGTCGCTTCATTGGACCGCCTCAACGCTTACACCATCGCACGTCATGAACTGATCATTCGAATCCTTAGTTTCAGGTTCACAACTTCTGCGACGCTAAAATCAGCCAAGGCGATCGCGTTCTGGATGTCGACTGCGGTGACGCTACGCTCAGAGGCCTTGTCGGGCACGCGCCACATGAGAAAGCTTGTCCAGCAATGAAAGTCGCTGTTGGTAGCCGCCCCTATGACGGTCCCTGGGGCGGCGGCAATCGCTTTGCCGCGGCTCTATGTGAGGCGTTGCGCGGTGCGGGACATAATGTCGTCCACGAGCTTCAGGATCCCGACATCGATATCATTCTGCTGACCGATCCGCGCATACGAGCGCCGAACGTCTGCTTCGGTGCTGGCGCGATCCTGCGCTATCTTGCCTGGAAGAATCCGAATGCCATCGTCGTTCACCGCATCAACGAGTGCGACGAGCGCAAGGGTGAGCGATTCATCACCGCCAAGCTCGTACGCGCGAATTACGTTGCGGATGCTACCGTATTCGTTGGCGAGTGGCTAACCAAGCTACCGGTCTGGCGGGATAACTTGCGCTCGCTTGGGTTCGTGGTACGCAACGGCGCGGACTCCTCGC
>DASWAK010000317.1:0-1612 GCA_036391175.1 Pseudolabrys sp. | reverse complement strand
CATCGAGGTGGACGATGCCCTAGTCATTGCCGAGCAGGTTGACGTCTGAGACTGGGAGCAGAGCGGAAATGCTCTGCCCGCCTCGTCAGGGCAGTTTTGATGTGGAGGACGGCGCCCGCTCCCGGCATCGAAGTGCCATAGAGTGATCGTCGCAAACGAATCACATGAAGGGAACCGTCCAGATGCAAGTTACCACGATGGGTTTGGATATCGCCAAGAACGTGTTTCAGGTTCACGGGATCGATGCGGCCGAGAAAGTCGTGGTTCGGAAGCAACTCCGGCGCAGCCAGGTGCTGGCATTCTTCAAAGCACTGCCGGCCTGCCTCATCGGTATGGAGGCCTGCGCCACGGCGCACTATTGGGCCCGCGAGCTGACGAAGCTCGGTCACAGGGTTCGTCTGATGCCGGCGAAGGACGTGAAGGCCTACGTCAAGCGCAACAAGAACGATGCCGCCGACGCCGAGGCGATCTGCGAGGCGGTCCGACGCCCGACCATGCGTTTCTTGCAGACCAAATCGGCCGAGCAACAGGGCCGGTTGATGCTGCATCGCGTGCGCGATTTGCTGATGCGTCAGCGGACCCAGGTGATCAATGCTCTGCGGGCGCACTTGGCCGAGCTCGGCATTACGGCTGCACAAGGGACCGCAGGGCTCAAGGAGTTGTTGAAGATCATTGCGAGCGTTGCGGATGAACGCCTGCCGGTGGATGCGCACGCGAGCCTCGTCGTGCTGGCGGCGGAGCTTCAGGCGATGCAGACGCTAGTCGGGTCGCTCGAGAAACGGATCATGGCGCAGCATCGGGGGAACGAGGCAAGCAAGCGGCTGGAGACCATCCCCGGTATCGGTTTCATCGGGGCGACCGCGATCGCGGCGACGGTCACGGACCCGACGGCATTCCGGTCGGGGCGCGATTTCGCGGCCTGGATTGGGCTCGTGCCGCGCCAAGATTCGACCGGCGGCAAGCAGAAGCTCGGGCCGATCTCCAAGCAGGGCGATCGCTATTTGCGACGCATTCTCGTCGTTGGCGCTCATGCGGTCTTGCGCTACGCGAAGCAGAACCCCGAAAAATATCCCTGGCTCACGCAGCTTCTGGCGCGACGACCCTTCAAGGTCGTGGCAGTTGCGCTCGCCAACAAGATGGCGCGCATGGCTTGGGCGCTGTTGGCCCATGGCGGCACCTATCGGGCGCCTGCGCTTGCGGCAGCGGCGTAAGGGGTCTGGCGATGGGAGGATGAGGTTGTGTCCGTGCGTCCATGAACTGCAAGGGTGATGAAGACATTGATGCGAAACGGTCGAAATCGTCGATCGGAAAACCCGGGTTGGGTCACGCGAGGAAAGAACGCGTGCTTTTGATTGGGACCGATCAGCGGATCACATCAGGGCCAGCGGTCAAAACGGCCGCACTCAAAGGCCGGATACATGACTGCACCCGAACGCTTCGCTGATAGTCAGATTCCTCTTGCACCGCGGGCGCCGTCCATACATGACCCAACTCGGACATGAGCGTTCCCCGAGCTGCCGGGCCTTTGGTTCGGATCTCAGTTCTAATTGGCCGCGAATCCGGCCCAGACGCGGCCAGTGCCGGCCACCCCTCGACGTTGGTAACGAGGTTG
>DASWAK010000316.1:0-2638 GCA_036391175.1 Pseudolabrys sp. | reverse complement strand
TACAGGGAGGAAAACGCATGGCGAAACTTGTTGCGCATATGCGGTCGATTGCCGGCGCGGTGGCGCTCGCATTCATGGTCGCATTGTCGGCTCCGGTTTCGGCCCAGCAGCCGAGCTCGGTCAATCCGACGGCCGACGCGGTGAAAGAGCAACAGTTGCTCCAGCAGCTCAAGATGATTCAGGGCCGTGGCACCATTCCGGACGTGAAGTCCTACGTGCTCGAGCACCCGGTGGGCCGTGACTGGCAGGAATTTCACAACGTGACGCTGCGTTGGATCGGCGGGATTGCCATCCTTGGCATGCTGGCGATCATCCTCATCTTCTACCTGTCGCGCGGCATGGTGAAGCTCGAGAGCGGCCGTTCAGGCCGGACGATCGTCCGCTTCAATGCGTTTGAGCGCTTCGTACATTGGATGACGGCAACGTGCTTCATCATCCTGGCCGTCACCGGCCTCAATGTCACCTTCGGCAGGCCGCTATTCGCTTCAGCATTCGGCTCCGAGGCCTTCACCACTTGGTCGGAATGGGCCAAATATGCCCACAACTATCTCAGCTTCCCCTTCACTATCGGCGTGGTGCTAATCTTCCTGATGTGGATCGGCGGGAACATTCCGAATGCCGTCGATGTTGAATGGTTCAAGCGCGGCGGCGGCATCCTCGGCAATGATCATCCGCCGGCTTACCGCTTCAACGGCGGCCAGAAGGCGATCTACTGGATCGTGGTACTCGGCGGCGCCGGCGTGGCCATCACCGGCTATGTGCTGATGTTCCCGTTCTACGGCACCACTATCGATTCCATGCAGTATGCCGAGATGATTCACGCCGTGGTCGCGATGTTGTTTGTCGCGGCCATGCTCGGGCACATCTACATTGGCACTATCGGCATGGAAGGCGCCTTCGAGGCGATGGGCGAGGGCACGGTGGACGTTAATTGGGCGAAAGAGCACCACCGTCTGTGGCTGGAAGACGAGATGCGGCGCAGCCCGAAGGGTGCGCGAGCCCAGCCCGCCGAATAGCGGCGCTGAAACCTCTATGCAGGGCGTCCGGCTTCAAAGCCGGGCGTTTTGCTATAAGGGAGCCATGCGCATCATCGGTCTCGCCGGTTGGAGTGGCTCAGGTAAAACCACGTTGATCACCAAGCTGATCCCGTGCTTGATCGCGCGCGGTGTCAAAGTGTCCACCCTCAAGCACGCCCATCACGGCTTCGACCTCGATCAGCCGGGCAAGGATTCCTTCTTCCACCGTGCCGCCGGCGCGACCGAAGTCATCATTTCATCGGCTAGGCGCTGGGCCATCCTGCACGAACTGCGCGAGGAGCTGGAATGGGACTTGCGCGCGCTGGTTGCCAAGATGTCGCCGGTCGATCTGGTACTGGTCGAGGGCTTCAAGCGCGATCCTTTTCCCAAGCTGGAAATTCATCGCGCCGCTAACGGCAAGCCGCTCATTCATCCCGACGACCCGCATATCGTCGCTATCGCCTCAGACGTTGCATTGCCGCAGGCGAGAATCCCGGTAATCGATCTCAACGGCATAGAGGCGATCGCCGACCTCTTGCTCAACTGCGCCGTGCCGGTCGGTGCCACTACCGTTACCGCAAGGAGCGGGTGATGGCGCAGCTCACCGACGACTGCTTCGCTTTTTCGGGGCCGCTGTTGAGGCTCGACGACATGGAACGGCTGATTGGTGAACGTATCGCGCCGGTTGCCGAAATAGAGCATATACCGCTGCATGGCGCGCGCGGCCGCGTTGTCGCCGCCGATGTGAAAGCGCCGATCGACCTGCCGCCGTTCGACAATTCTGCCGTCGATGGCTATGCGGTGCGGTACGCCGATCTGCGCTCTGACGGCGATACCACACTGGCGATTTCGGGTAGACTCACGGCTGGCGCGCGCACGCGTGGCGCACTTAATTCCGGGCAAGCCATTCGTATTTTTACCGGCGCGGCAATGCCCAAAGGCGCCGACACAGTTTTCATGCAGGAAGACGTGACGGTCGAAGACGACCGTGTAACCGTGCCAAAGGGATTGAAGCTCGGCGCCAATCGCCGTCTTGCCGGCGAGGACGTGCCCGCCGGCGCCATAGTTCTGCCGGCTGGCACGGTGCTGGAAGCGCAGCACGTCGCGCTCGCCGCCGCGTTCGGACTAACCGGGATCGCCGTGCGTCGGCGACTCAATGTTGCGATCTTTTCGACTGGCGACGAGATCGTGGAGCCTGGGGCGGCCCGCGGCAGCGCTGCGATATATGATTCCAATCGCTTTTTGTTAACGGAACTGCTTGAGCGGCTCGGTGTGATTGTCACCGATCTGGGTATCCTCGCCGACGATCCGGAAAGATTGTCACGTAATTTGCGTGGAGCGGCGGCCGGACATGATCTCATTGTGACTTCGGGCGGGGTTTCGACTGGCGAGGCCGACTATGTGCGCAATGCGGTCGAACGTATTGGCAGGCTTGTGTTCTGGCGTATCGCCATCAAGCCAGGCCGGCCGGTGGCACTCGGTGTGATCTCCGTGGCATCTGGAAAAAGCGCGGCCTTTGTCGGCCTGCCGGGCAATCCGGTTGCAGTGTTCGTTACCTTCGTGCGCGTGGTGAAGCCGCTTCTGCGCCGGCTTTCCGGGGCGCGGCCGGACAGGCTGGTGCC
>DASWAK010000315.1:0-9093 GCA_036391175.1 Pseudolabrys sp. | reverse complement strand
CTCGGCCAGGCGCGCGGCATTGCCATGCTCGTGCCGGCCAAGGCGGGGCTAGCCGTCGCCGAATACGCACCCAACGTCGTGAAGAAGACAGTCGTCGGCGCCGGCCACGGCGATAAGGCACAGATCCGCATGATGATCGGGGTGCTGTTGCCGAAGGCCGATCCGCAGAGCGAGGACGCCGCCGACGCGCTGGCGATCGCGGTTTGTCACGCGCATCATCGGACGAGCGCGGTGTTGAGGGTCGCGGCGTCATGATCGGCAAGCTCAAGGGCATCATCGACAGCTATGGCGAGGATTACATCATCCTCGACGTCGGTGGCGTCGGTTATCAGGTTCATTGCTCGGCGCGCACGCTGCAGGCACTGCCGTCGCCGGGCGAACCTGCGACTTTGTCGATCGAAACTTATGTGCGTGAGGATCAGATCAAGCTGTTCGGGTTTGCGAGCGACATCGAGCGCGAATGGTTCCGTCTGCTGCAAACCGTGCAGGGTGTCGGCGCCAAGGTCGCCATGTCTGTGCTCGGCACGTTGAAGGCTTCTGAGCTCGCTTCCGCGGTCGCAATGCGTGACAAGGCCATGGTGGCGCGCTCGCCTGGCGTCGGCCAGAAAGTGGCCGAGCGCATTGTCACCGAATTGAAGGACAAGGTGCCGGCCTTTGCGAATATCGATCCGGCGGTGGTGCATCTCGCTGGCGCGCTCGACGAGAACCGCGCACCCAGGCCGGTGGCTGACGCCGTCTCCGCGCTTGTCAATCTTGGCTATGGCCACCCGCAGGCTGCCGCCGCCATCGCTGCCGCGGCGCGCAATGCTGGTGAAGGCGCCGACACCGCGACGCTGATCCGTCAGGGCCTGAAGGAGTTGGCGAAATGAACAGCCCGCGCCGACTGGTGGCTGCCGATAAGCGCGACGACGACGCAGATGCCTCGTTACGTCCGCAGCATTTGTCGGAATTCATCGGCCAGGAACAGGCGCGCGCAAATTTAAGCGTCTTCATCGAAGCGGCGCGTGCGCGGAAAGAGGCGCTCGACCATGTCCTGTTCGTCGGCCCTCCCGGCTTGGGAAAAACCACGCTGGCGCAGATCGTCGCGCGTGAACTGGGCGTCAACTTCCGCGCCACATCCGGCCCGGTAATCGCCAAGGCGGGCGACCTCGCCGCGCTGCTTACGAACCTTGAGCCACGCGACGTGCTGTTCATCGACGAGATTCATCGGCTCAATCCTGCCGTGGAGGAAATCCTCTATCCGGCGATGGAGGACTTCCAGCTCGACCTGATCATCGGTGAGGGACCTGCGGCACGCTCAGTGAAGATCGATCTGTCTCCCTTCACGCTGGTCGGCGCCACCACGCGCGCCGGATTGCTGACGAATCCGCTGCGCGACCGCTTCGGCATTCCTGTACGGCTCAATTTCTATTCCGAGAAGGAGCTCGAAGAGATTGTCAATCGCGGCGCACGCGTGCTCAGCATCGGCATCGCGCCTGACGGCGCCAATGAAATCGCCCGCCGAGCGCGCGGCACGCCGCGCATCGCCGGCCGCCTGCTGCGCCGCGTGCGTGATTTTGCCCATGTTGACGGCGCCAAGATGATCGACCGCAAAGCTGCGGACCGCGCCCTCTCGGCGCTCGAAGTCGATGCCGCCGGCCTTGATGCTATGGACCGGCGCTACCTTAAGACAATTGCGGAGAACTACGGCGGCGGACCGGTGGGCGTCGACACCATGGCTGCGGCGCTGTCGGAGCCGCGTGACGCGATCGAGGACATCATCGAGCCCTTCCTGATCCAGAAAGGTTTCATCCAGCGCACGCCGCGCGGGCGGCTGCTCACCGCCCTCGCTTTCCAGCATCTCGGCTTGCCTGAGCCTGCGCGCGACCCGGCGCAGTTCGGGTTGTTCGGTCAGGACGAGCAGGAGTAGTGCGGTGGCAGTTAATGCGCTCGATGGCGAAATTCGCGATGGCCGCCACTATCAGGCCGTACGTATCTATTACGAAGATACGGATTTCTCTGGCATCGTCTATCACGCCAGCTACCTGCGTTTCATGGAGCGCGGACGCACCAATTATCTGCGGCTGATCGGCGCCGACCACCGCGCGTTGTTTGAGCAAGCCGCGGCCGAGGCACCAGGCTTTGCCTTCGTGGTGCGTCACATGAGCATCGATTTCAAGAAGCCGGCGCATATGGACGACGTACTCACCATCGTGACCGCTCCGGACGAAGTTAAAGGTGCCTCGGTCACGCTCAATCAGAAAGTCATGCTTGGTGAGAATCTGCTGGTGGAAGCGCATGTGCAGGTCGCGTTTGTGTCTGGCGGCCGCGCCCGCCCAATACCGAAGCCTTTGCGCATCGCCATGAAGGCGGACCAGGAATCGGGCGGCGGTTCCTGACGGGACGTGGTAACTTTTGCGGCATGGTGACCCGCAACTTTTCAATATTCGACACTGCGTTAGGTGCGTGCGGCATCGTCTGGACCGCACGCGGTATTGCCGGCGTACAAATTCATGACGGTAGCGAACGCGCGACCCGTGCAAGCTTGTTGCGCCGCTTCCCCGGCGCTCAGGAGGCGACTCCTCCAGCGGATGTGCAACACGCAATCGATGGCATTGGCGCGTTGCTGCGCGGGGAGCGGCCCGATTTGAACGACGTGGCCATCGATACCGAACACCTTCCAGCCTTCAATCGTAAGGTCTACGACATCACACGCGCGATCCCGCCTGGTGCGACACTGACTTACGGCGAAATCGCCGAACGGCTGGGCAACAAGTTGCTTGCACGGGACGTGGGGCAAGCGCTCGGGCAAAATCCGATCCCGCTGATTGTTCCATGCCATCGCGTGCTGGCCTCCGGGGGCAAATCAGGCGGATTTTCCGTCAGCGGCGGTGTCGCTACAAAGCTGCGGCTGTTGACAATCGAAGGCGCGCAGCCAAACGGACCGACCCTGTTCGATCATCTGCCTTTGGCCGCGAAGCGCCGCCAGCGCTCCTAGCACACACGCATCGACGTGGTTGCTGCCTTAATGTAAAAGCGATTCACATGAGATGGGGCAAACGTGGCCATGCGGCCCGCGGCTACCACCACGGCAATCTGAAAGAGGCCCTGGTGCGCGCCGCGCTTGAACTGATCGCCGAGAAGGGTCCGGCGGGATTTACATTCGCTGATGCGGCACGTTGGGCGGGCGTGAGCCCGGCTGCGCCGTACCGTCATTTCCGCGATCGCGAGGCGCTGCTCGCCGATGTGGCGCGCCGCGGCTTTGAGGAATTTGCAGCCGCGCTGGCGAAAGCATGGGACGAAGGCAGACCGGATGTAATGACTGCGTTCGATCGGCTCGGCAAAACTTATCTCGCCTTTGCCAAGAGCGAGCCGGCTTACTACTCGGCAATGTTCGAGGCTGGCGTTCCACTCGATACGGATCGCGAGCTGCGCGAGGCGAGTGAGAACGCGTTCGCAGTGCTGCGCGCGGCGGCCGAGAAATTGGTGGGGCTAATGCCGCCGCAAGATCGCCCACCGGCGCTGATGGTTGCACTGCATGTCTGGTCGATGACTCACGGCATCGCCTCACTGTTCGGCCGCGGCGACGCCGCGCGTCGCGCGCTGCCGATGCAGCCGGAAGAGTTGCTTGAAGCTGCCGTGCTCATCTATTTGCGCGGGCTCGGCCTCATCACCACAGCGGCAAAGCGTCGCTGAGCAAACTTTCCGCTCATTCCCGTGCAAGCCGGAATCCAGAAAAGTAAATGAATCGGGCTCCCGCTTGCGCGCGGGACGAGCTGAAATCCTGCGCGGGACTGGCGCGGTGCGGAACGCTCCCCAAATTAATTTCCATGCTGCTTGACAGTCGCCCTGGACGGGCTTAGCTATGTAAATGTTATTTACATTCACGCGAGGCCGACAATGCCAATCACCGCGAAGCTTGACGAATTCGGCAAACCCGCTTGGATCGCCCTGATCATTCTCGGTTTCATGGTTTGGTGGCCACTTGGCCTTTCCGTCCTCGCCTTCACGATAGGGAGCGGAAGAATGGGGTGCGGATATCGCGGCGGTTTCGGCCACTGGCAGAACAAAATGGACCGCATGCAGGCCAAAATGGATTGGATGCGGACCCGGATGAGCGGCGGCCCTTGGAACTATACGCCACCGAGCGGCAATCGGGCTTTCGACGAATATCGCACGGAAACCTTGCGCCGGCTGGAGGAAGAGCAACGAGAGTTCCGCGAATTCCTCGACCGGCTGCGCTTCGCCAAGGACAAGGCGGAGTTCGACCAGTTCATGGCCGAGCGGCGTGACCGGCAAACGCCTGAGGCAGGCCAGTCGCAAAACTGAACGTTGCCGCACGCTTCCAGAAAGGCCGCCCACGTGGGCGGCCTTTGCACTTCTGGCTTTGGGCTTGGGAAAAGTAACGAGTCCTTAACCGTAATCAGCGCTGTTATTGCGTGAAATGCCCGTCTCTGCGCCCAAGTTTGGCCAAGTTTCGCGGGGATTTCGTAAGCCTCCGGTGGACGGGACATACGAACTTCGCGAGACATTCGGTTTTCGGCTTAGCGCTTGGGCGGCATCGTCGCGCGCGCTTGTTGATTTCGGATATTGCGCCGCGCCGTTTCGACCGACGGATCGAGCGGAAAGGGCGTGCCTATGAATCCTGCCGACGTGGCACAGTCGGTGCTCCCACTGACCTCCTCCGATCTGTCGCTATTCACGCTATTCTGGAATGCCCACTGGGTCGTCAAGATGGTGATGGTCGGGCTCTTGGTTTGCTCGGTCTGGGTATGGGCGATCGCCATCGACAAGACCGTGCTCTACGCCCGTACGCGCCGCGCTATGGATCGTTTCGAACAGGCATTCTGGTCCGGCCAGTCACTGGACGAGCTCTACCGTGCGCTATCCTCGCGTCCAGCACATTCGATGGCGGCATTGTTCGTTGCCGCGATGCGCGAATGGAAACGCAGCTTCGAAGGCAACACACGCTCCATCGGCGGCCTGCAAATGCGCATCGAGAAGGTCATGGAAGTGACGATTGCGCGCGAGGTCGAGCGGCTTGAAAAAAGGCTGCTCGTGCTCGCGACTGTTGGCTCGGCTGGTCCTTTTGTAGGGCTGTTCGGGACGGTCTGGGGCATTATGACCAGCTTCCAGTCGATCGCCGCCTCCAAGAACACATCCTTGGCCGTCGTTGCACCCGGCATCGCCGAGGCATTGTTTGCGACCGCAATCGGCCTTGTCGCCGCCATACCAGCGACCATTTTCTATAACAAGTTCGCGGCCGAGGTTAACAAGCAGGCCCAGCGGCTGGAGGGGTTCGCCGACGAATTCGCCGCAATCCTGTCGCGGCAGATCGACGAGCGCGGGTGAGGGGTCCATGGCAGCCAATGCCGGCACGCCGGTCATCGGGAGGCGCAAGCATCACCGCCAACGGGTGATGAGTGAGATCAACGTTACCCCGATGGTCGACGTGATGTTGGTGTTGCTGATCATCTTTATGGTCTCGGCGCCGCTGCTGACGGTTGGCGTGCCAATCGACCTGCCGCAGAGCCAGGCCAAGAGTCTCGATCAGGACAAGGAGCCGCTGACCGTCTCCGTCAACGACAAGGGCCAGATTTTTCTGCAAAATAGCGAGATCGCAGTCGACGATCTGATCCCCAAGATGCAGGCAGTAGCCGAGGCACGCGGCGGCACCGAGGCTCGTGTTTATGTGCGCGGCGACAAAAAGGTGGATTACGGGACCATGATGAAGGTGATGGGGCGGCTGTCCTCGGCCGGGTTCCATCGTGTAGCCTTGGTCACCGAATTCGAGCAGGGCGCGAAAGCGCAGTGATGAGAAAGGCCACAGCGATCTCGGCCGGCCTACATGCAGCGGTACTGCTGTGGGCAACGCTGTCATTTTCCGGCAAGACATTTGATGTCACGCCGGCGGAATCGCTGCCTGTCGATCTGGTTAGCGAGAAGGACTTCTCGCAGATGACCAAAGGCGTGAAGGACGCGCCTAAGGTCGAAACGGCAAAACCGCTAGTGGACAAGAAGGCAGAGGAGCCACCGAAGCCCGTTGAGGATTCGAAAGCGAAGATCACCGAGAAAAAAGAAGTGCAAGCCATCAAGGAAATAGCGCCGCCGCCTGAGCCGCAGCCGCCACAGCTCGATCCGATAGCTGAAAAACTCAAGCAGAAGGACGAGCCAAAGCAACAGACGAAAGTCGAGCAGCCGCTGCCG
Organism: Pseudolabrys sp.; assembly: GCA_036391175.1. Taxonomy (GTDB): domain Bacteria; phylum Pseudomonadota; class Alphaproteobacteria; order Rhizobiales; family Xanthobacteraceae; genus Pseudolabrys. The sequence goes on along the minus strand of DASWAK010000315.1, from coordinate 2,907 downwards.
CCCAAGAAGCCGCCGCAGAAGCAACAGCCAAAATTCGACGCTGACAAAATCGCGGCCTTGCTCGACAAGCGCGATCCGCAGCGGAACGCGGCAACCGGCATGGAAGCTAATGCGACTCCCACGCTAGGCACCGCCAAGGGCATGGCTGCCCAGCTGTCGCAATCAGAAATTGACGCATTGCGCGCGCGACTTATGGCGCTGTGGAGCCCGCCGGTCGGCGTAAAAGATCCAAGTGAGCTGATCGTCAATGTCACTGTCAGGCTTCGGCGTGATGGACGTCTCGCTGCGCCGCCCTTCGCCCGCGTCGGCAGCAACAGCGTCGCCGCGCAAGCCTCGCGCGATAGCGCAGTGCGCGCAGTACTTACTGGCCAGCCATTCGACATGCTCAAGCCGGAGCACTATGACAGCTGGAAGGAAATTGAGTTGACCTTCGATCCCAAAGACATGTTCCGGCCTAATTAACCCCTCCTATTGAAATGACTCTGTCCAATATTCATTCATCCTCCCCCTTGTGGCTCACCCGTCGCCGGCTGCTGATCGGCGCCGGAGCGCTGGCTGCGCTTGCGCCCCGTCCGGCGAACGCAGTGCTCAAGCTCGACATCACGCAGGGCAATGTGCAGCCGATGCCGATCGCGCTGCCCGACTTCATTTCTGAAGCCGATACGGGGCGCAACGTCACCGCCGTTATCAGCAACAATCTCCAGCGCAGCGGCTTGTTTGCACCGATCAACCCGGCCGCCTTCATTGAAAAGATCACCAACAGCGATAACGTCCCGCGCTTTACGGACTGGCGTACGATCAACGCCCAGGCGCTGGTCACTGGTCGCATCACCCGCCAAGGCGACGGACGGCTGAAGGCCGAGTTCCGTCTATGGGATGTATTTGCCGGTCAGCAGCTCGACGGGAAGCAATATTTCACCACGCCTGACAACTGGCGGCGTATCGCGCACATCATTTCAGACGCAATCTACGAGCGCCTTACGGGTGAGAAGGGTTATTTCGACAGCCGCATCGTGTTCGTCGATGAAACTGGGCCGAAAGAGCGGCGCGTCAAGCGACTAGCCATTATGGACCAGGACGGCGCCGGTGTGCGCTACCTGACGCGCGGCGACGAGCTGGTGCTCACACCGCGATTCAACCCATCAACGCAAGAGATCACCTATATGTCTTACGGACAGGGCGATCCGCGCGTGTTCCTGCTCAACATTGAGACCGGCCAGCGTGAGATCGTCGGCAATTTCCCAGGTATGACTTTCGCGCCCAGATTTTCTCCCGACGGGCAGCGCGTGGTCATGAGTCTGCAACAGGGCGGCAATGCCAACCTGTTTGTGATGGATCTACGCTCGAAACAGACCACCCGCCTCACTGACACACCCGCGATCGACACCGCGCCGTGTTACTCGCCCGACGGTACCCGCATCTGCTTCGAGAGCGATCGCGGCGGCGGCCAGCAGATCTACATCATGCCCGCGACCGGTGGCCCGGCGCAGCGCATCAGCTTCGGCGAGGGGCATCATTCGACGCCGGTTTGGTCGCCGCGCGGCGACTACATCGCATTCACCGGCCAGGCGCGGGGAAACTTTGCGATCGGCATTCTCAAGCCCGACGGGTCGGGTGAGCGTCTGCTCACTGAAGGCTTCCACAACGAGGGTCCTACCTTCGCTCCGAACGGCCGTTTGCTGATGTTCTTCCGGGATGTCGGGCAGGGCCCGTCCCTCTATACCATCGACATCAGCGGTCGCAACGAATTGAAGGTTCCGACGCCCAGTTACGCCTCCGATCCGGCCTGGTCGCCGCTTTTGTCTTGATTGTCGTAAACCAGCCTTATTTTCACCGTGTCTTAACCATGAGAAACGGTTTAAGGGACTCGGGCAGTTTTTATCGGTCTGCGCAAGGTTCCATCAAGGTTGATGGAACGTTCGCTTAACGAACGACCTGCTAGACCCACACGCAAGCTCCGGTCACTACGCGTGGAATGGAGGCACCGGAATGATCGATATGAGGAAAATGCTGCACATTGCTCGGCTCGCGGCGGTCTTCGCTGCGGCTTTGGCGATCTCGGCCTGTGCCAACAAGACCGGCGAGGACGCGCAAGCGAACGCCGCAGGCCAAGCGACGCCCGGTAGCCAGCAGGACTTTGTAGTCAATGTCGGCGACCGAGTGTTCTTTGAAACCGACTCGTCGGAACTCACGACGCAGTCGCGCGCGACACTCGACAAGCAAGCGCAATGGCTGACGACCTATAGCCAATACAGCCAGTTCACCATCGAAGGCCATGCCGACGAGCGCGGCACGCGCGAGTACAATATTGCGCTGGGTGCACGCCGCGCGCAGGCGGTGCGTGATTATCTGGTCTCGCGCGGCATTCAGGGGCAGCGTATGCGGACGATTTCGTACGGCAAGGAGCGCCCGGTCGCGGTCTGCAATGACATCTCTTGCTGGTCGCAGAACCGTCGTGCAGTCACTGTGCTGGGCGTGACTTCGTAAAGGCCCACACTCTAGCCGTTGATCCGTCACCCTGAGGTGCTCGGCGCCTAGCGCCGAGCCTCGAAAGGCAACAGCCTCAGCCGCTCACTCTTCGAGCCGCGCTTCGGCGCGCACCTCAGAATGACGGGTCAGAGGTCTCACTCGGCCGTTATAGTCACAATTTCGACGCAGCGGGCCTTATGTTACCCTCATTGGGCAAACGGCCGCTGCCGGTCTTAAAAAAAAACATGACTCGTTCACGACCATCTTCCTGCACCGCCGCGCTAGCCGCGCTGTCGGTGTTGTTTCTGGCCAGGTCCGCGCTGGCACAAGAACAACGCGCGTCCGGCAATTTTCTCGACAATCTGTTTAGCCGCGGCGAGCCGGTACAGTCGCGCCAGTCAGGTCAACCAGCGCCGTCGGGCATGATTGCGCAATCCG
>DASWAK010000314.1:0-3867 GCA_036391175.1 Pseudolabrys sp. | reverse complement strand
TGCGATCAAGGCCTTCGCCAATGGTGAGATCGTTGTCGTTACTGACGACGACGACCGCGAAAACGAAGGCGATCTTTTCGTCGCGGCCTCGCACTGCACGCCCGATAAGATGGCGTTCATCATTCGCAATACATCAGGGATCGTCTGCGCGCCGCTCGGTGCCGATCAAGCGCGCAGGCTGCGTCTTGAGCCGATGGTGGTGGACAACGAGGCGCCACTCGGCACCGCCTTCACCGTTTCGGTCGATGTTCGCCATGGCTTGACCACCGGTATTTCTGCGGACGAGCGCTGCAATACCGTCCGTGCGCTTGCTAACGACAACAGTGGTGCCGCTGATTTCGTACGCCCCGGCCACGTGTTTCCGCTGGTCGCGCGCGAGGGTGGCGTGCTAATGCGCTCCGGCCATACCGAGGCCTGTGTCGACCTCTGCCGGCTGGCCTCATTGCCGCCGGTTGGCGTGCTCGCCGAATTAATGAACGACAATGGTTCGGTGATGCGTGGGCCGGAAGTTGCCGCCTTTGCGCAGAAACACAAACTGGCCCAGGTCTCGATCGCCGAGCTCATCGCCTACCGGCAGCGCCGCGATAAGCTGGTGGAGCGCGTCGGCGAATTTTCGCTTTCATCAGAAATTGGCACGCTGCACGGTTATGCTTACGTCACCCCGTTTGATCGCGTGCATCATATGGCCTTCGTCTATGGCGAAATTGGCGATGGCAAGGGCGTGTTGGCGAGGCTACATCGCGCCGACGTTATTGGCGACGTGTTCGGCGGCGCCAAATCGATCCGTGCATCGCTTGCCCGCTTCAAGGCGGCTGGTCGTGGCGTCATCGTCTATTTGCGGGATGGCACTGCGGGCGTGCCGGTAGCCGAGATTCCGCATGGCGACACAGGAACCGATGCGGCCCGTTCGCGACAGTGGCGCGAAATCGGCCTCGGTGCGCAGATTCTCAAGGACCTCGGAATTTCCTCAATTCGTGTGCTCACTTCCAGCAAGCGCACTTACGTTGGCCTTGGCGGCTTCGGCATCAAGATCGTGACCACTGAAATGCTGGAAGGTTAAACGGCGGTCTTTTTTTCGCCCGTGCCGCGTGCCAGCATTTGAGTATGAAGCGACTCTTCAGCAACCTGACTATCGCCGTAGTCGTCGCAGCTTTCGGATTCGCTATTGTGGCATCGGCCGCGCCAACCGTGCGGCAGCTTGCCGACACGCGTGCCGGCGTGATTCCCGTTGACGTTGAGCTGGTGATTGCGGTCGATGTTTCCTATTCGATGGACCCTGACGAGCAGGCGCTCCAACGGGAAGGTTACATTCTCGCTCTCACTTCAAAAGAATTCCTGCAGGCATTGCGTCAGGGTGCAAACGGCAAAATCGCCATCACATATTTTGAATGGGCCGGCCAATCCGACCAGAAGGTCATCATGCCGTGGCGATTGATCGACGGTCCGGAGACCGCCGACGCGGTCGCCGCCGAGATCGCGCGCGCGCCGTACCGGCGTGCCTCACGCACCTCGATTTCCGGAGCGCTGCGCTTCGCCAAGCCGCTGTTTGATGAGAGTGGCTATAAAGGCTTGCGACGTGTGATCGACGTATCCGGCGATGGTACCAACAACGCTGGCCCGCTGGTCGTGCCGATGCGCGATGAGGTGTTGGCCGCGGATATCACGATTAACGGTCTGCCGATCATGCTCAAAAGGCCTTTCGTCGGGACCATGGATATCGAAAACCTCGATATTTACTACGAGGACTGCGTGATTGGTGGTCCGGGTGCCTTCGTCGTGCCGATCCGTGAGCGTGAAAAATTCATCGAAGCGACGCGCACCAAATTAGTGCTGGAGATCGCCGGGCGGCAGCCGGAGGCACAGGTGGTGCCGGCCTCGTCACAGGCGCCGCGCATCTCCTGTACGATCGGTGAGAAGATGTGGCAGGACCGCTGGGGCGGGGGCATCGATTTTCAGTAGGGGATTCACCGCACAAATTTCGCGACGATTTCCACGTGATGGGAATAGCGGAATTGATCGACCGGAGTAACGGCGGCGAGCTTGTAGCCACCGTCGATTAGAATCTTTGCATCGCGGGTAAACGTAGCGGCATTGCAAGATACTGCGACGACGGCAGGCACAGCGCTTTTGGCCAGTTCGCGTGCTTGCGATTCGGCCCCTTGGCGTGGTGGATCGAATACGACAGCGTCAAAAACTTTAAGTTCACTCGCGACGAACGGGCGTCGGAATAGATCGCGCGTTTGAGCCTCGACGGGCTTTAGTCCTGAGGCGGTATAGGCCCCGCGTTCCAGCGCCTTAATCATGTCGGCGTCGCTGTCTGCAGCACTGACCCGCACCGTCTCGGCCAGGCGCAACGCGAATGTGCCGATGCCGGCAAACAGATCGGCAACGCGTTTGACTTTGCCGACGTGTTCGACCACCAGCCGCGCCAGAGTTGTTTCGCCCTCGGCGGTCGCCTGCAGAAATGCACCAGGCGGCAGCGGCACGTAGGCGTGGCCAACTTGTAATAGCGGCTGTGCGCGCTGTGCTACAAGCTCACCGTGACGCGTGAGACGAGCAAGGCTCTGAGCCTCAGCGATCCGCGCCAGCTGCGTAAGACGTTCCGCATTGAGCGCGCCCGAGCCGCGTACGTCGATATCGAGCCCCGAGTCAGTCGCCGTCGCCTGGATGTCGAGCGGCTTGCCGGCGGGTTTGAGCATTTCGGCAATGGCCCAAGCCGCCCGAAGCGCGCCGCCAAGCCCGGGTGCCAAAATAGGGCATTCGTCAATGGCAACGATGTGGTGCGCGCGAGGCGCTGTGAAGCCGACCTCCAGCACATCATGGGTGCCGCGCCGGGCGTGCAGCACAGCCCGCCGGCGGCCCGCGCCGTGGGCGTCGATCAGATCGCCGACGGGCGCCACAACATTTGCCTGCGCCAATGCTTCCACCACCAGCGAGCGTTTCCATAAGTAGTATTCGGCTAGCGACCAGTGCTGCAACGCGCAGCCCCCGCAGGTACCGAAATGTTTACAAATAGGCTCAATGCGCTCATGGCTGGGCCTGTCGACATGCATCAGGTCACGGCGGTCAGGATGGCCGGCAACCGGTCCGACCGTAACCGTCTCGCCCGGCAGCGTATACGGCACGTAGACCGGCCCGTCGGAAGTGTCGGCGACGCCATCTCCGCGATGACCAAGGCGGGAAATTTTGAGCTGTTCAGTCACGTGCCGCCCCGAGCAAGAATTCGGCGTTGCCTTCGCCGCCTTCGATCGGAGAGGGGATTATGCCGAGCACGCGCCATCCGAGCGAGACGACAAATTTGGCGATATCGTCGCAGACGGCGGCATGAATAGCAGGTTCGCGCACAATGCCTTTCTTGGCGGCGCCAGGGCCGGCTTCGAATTGCGGCTTGATCAGTGCAACGAATTGCGCGGGAGTTTTGGCGAGCGCTGTTACGGGCGGCAGCACCAACTTGAGAGAAATGAAGCTGACGTCGATGGTGACGAAGTCCGGCAGCTTTTCGAGCCGGGAAGGGGAAAGGGTGCGAATGTCTGTAGCCTCGAGCGAAATAACCTCGGGGCGTGTACGTAATGTCTCGTGCAATTGCCTGTGACCGACATCGACCGCATAGACGCGTTGTGCGCCACGGTTCAGCAGCACTTGCGTAAATCCGCCGGTAGAGGCGCCAACATCGAGGCAGACATGACCATTTGGGTCAAAGTGAAATCGATCGAGTGCCGCCGCGAGCTTGACGCCACCCCGCGATACGTAAGGATGTGCCGCACTTGCGCGTAGCAATGCGTCGGTTGGGATCTCCTCGGAGGCCTTACTCACCACTCGCTCGTCGGCAGTTACCAACCCTGCTTCGATCGCGGCCTGGGCCTTGGC
>DASWAK010000313.1:0-10811 GCA_036391175.1 Pseudolabrys sp. | reverse complement strand
CTGACACGCCGGTCGTCGTGCATGGCGTTCAGCATGTCTTCCATCCGACCGCGCGGCTCGACAATTGGCCAGATGACGACCACCGCACCCGGCTGGTGTTCATCACCCGAGACCTGCCCGAACGCACGGTGCGCGAACTGTTCGAGGCCTTCCTAGGCGTCGTGGCCCCGGACCGCCCCGATCGCATCGCCCTGACTGATAATCCGCTCATCCCTTTCGGCGGCCGGTAGCACCCGGCGCCCTGCCGTCACTAGCCTTGCATGCGGGGCCGGTTAGACTCATGCTGATAGGAATTGATCGCCGGCATGCAGACAAAAAAGCCAGCGTAGGGGAAGCACATGGAACGGCTTTGGCTTCGGCACTATCCGCCGGGCGTTCCTGCCAATATTGAACCGTCGCGCTATTCATCGCTCGTGGCAATGCTCGAGGAAGGCTTCAAGACTTATGCCAAACGCGAGGCTTGCGTCTGCATGGGCAAGGCCTTGACCTATGATGAGCTCGACGAAACTTCGCGCGCGTTTGCCGCCTGGCTGCAAAGCAGTGGACTGAAGCGCGGCGCCCGCATCGCCATCATGATGCCGAATGTCCTGCAATATCCGGTTGCGATCGCCGGCATTCTGCGCGCCGGTTGTACGGTGGTGAACGTGAACCCGCTCTACAAGCCACGCGAACTGGAATTCCAGCTCGCCGATGCCGGCGCCGAAGCGATCATTGTCCTGGAAAATTTTGCCGCGGTGCTGCAGGAGGCACTGCCAAGCACGCCAGTTAAACACGTCGTGGTTGCCAGTTTGGGTGACATGCTCGGCCAGGTGAAAGGAACGCTGGTCAACGCTGTAGTGCGCTATATCAAAAAAATGGTGCCGGATTACGCAATCCCGGCGGCCATCAGGTTCAACGACGCGCTGGCGACCGGCCGCAAGTCCGGATTCACGCCGGCCGCGATCGAGCCGGACGACATCGCCTTCCTGCAATATACCGGGGGCACCACAGGCCTCGCCAAGGGCGCCATGCTGACGCATCGCAATCTGGTCGCCAATGTGCTGCAGGTGGAAGCGTGGAATCAGCCGATGGTCGACTTGCCGCCCAAGACCGATCGCCTGATTATCGTTACGGCGCTGCCGCTCTATCACATCTTCGCTTTGACAGCGTGTTTTCTGCTCGGTGTACGGACGGGCGGCGTGTGCCTTCTGATTCCGAATCCGCGCGATATCGCCGGCCTCATCAAAGAACTCCGCGGTTACAAGGTGAACATGTTTCCAGCGGTGAATACGCTCTATAACGCGCTGCTGCACCATCCGGACTTCGGCAAGCTCGACTGGAGCATGCTCAAAGCTGCGATCGGCGGCGGCATGGCAGTGCAGAAATCGGTCGCCGATGCCTGGGTGAAAGCTACCGGCAAGCCGATCATTGAAGGCTATGGCCTTTCAGAAACGTCACCAGTGCTGACGTGCAACCGCGGTGATATCGCGGAGTGGACCGGCACCATCGGATTGCCATTGCCTTCGACGGAGATTTCAATCCGCGACGATAACGGCCATGAGCTGTCGAACGGCGAACAAGGCGAAATCTGCGCGCGCGGCCCGCAGGTAATGTTGGGCTATTGGCGGCGGCCCGATGAGACCGCGCAGTCGATGACCGTGGACGGGTTCTTCCGCACCGGCGACATCGGAGTTATGGATATCCAAGGCCGCGTGCGTATCGTCGATCGCAAGAAGGACATGATCACGGTCTCGGGCTTCAAGGTTTTTCCAAACGAAGTCGAGGACGTCGCCATGAGCCATGGCAGCCTGATGGAATGCGCGCTAGTCGGCGTCCCCGACAAACATTCCGGCGAAGTCGGCAAGCTTTTCGTGGTAAAAAAGAAGCCAGAAGTAACCGCCGCCGAGTTGCGCGCTTTCCTGGCTACCAAGCTCGCCAGCTACAAGGTGCCAAGACAGATCGAGTTTCGCGACGAATTGCCGAAGACCAATGTCGGCAAAATTCTGCGGCGCGCCCTGCGCGATGACGCTAGTCAACCGCCGGCGAATTGACCTGTAACGCCCATGGTCGTTAACGCAGCCGACGTAGTGTCATTTTGGAAAGAAGCCGGGCCGGAACGCTGGTTCAACAAGAACGCTGCATTCGACAAAGAGATCCGCGAGCGGTTCTTTGACACGTATGAGGCGGCAGCCGCAGGGAGGCTTTCTGACTGGGAACAAAGCGCGCAAGGTGCGCTTGCGTTGCTCATTCTGCTCGACCAGTTTCCTCGCAATATGTTCCGCGGTGACGCGCGGGCCTTTGCCACCGACCCCTTGGCGCGTGCCATCACAGCGGGCGCCATCATCCGTGGCTTCGACAGCCAGGTGCCAAAGGAATTGCGCAGCTTTTTTTATCTTCCATTCGAGCATTCGGAAGATCTTGCCGATCAGGAACGCTGCATCGCGCTTAACAAGGCGACCGGCGACGCCGACGGCCTGAAATGGGCGGAGATTCACGCCGACATCATTCGCCGTTTCGGCCGGTTCCCTCATCGCAATGCAGCGCTCGGCCGCACCACCACGCCGGAAGAGCAGGCCTTTCTGGATGGCGGCGGTTTCGCCGGCTGAAAAATGTCTCGACCAAATTGTTTTTCTTTCCCGGCTGCGGCGTCACCAGTTCGCAAGGTCCAGAAGCGGGCGTTTGGGTTATTGCCGAGACAACGGATCTCCCCACGCGATCTCTACCGCCAATTTCAACGATGGCTTTGTTGCGTTGAAAAACGGCAAGATGATCCTGCTGCGCATTCCATATCCCATGGGCTTCTACGCCAAGGGTCTCGACGGGCGCACCGACGATCCGAATGCCGGCTGGAAAGGCCGCGGCCTATGGAGCACCAATGGCGATTGGACGCCGTGGTTGATGGAGGGTGGCAAGGACTCGCGCTCGCGCGCTGTACATCGTCCCGATCCGCTGGCACATGATCGCAGGCGCCAAACGAACTGCCCCCGCACGCGACGGGGGCTTTCGTTTTCCGCCGGCCTCTATGCGGGCGCGGAAGTGCTGGAGTAGCATCGCACCGGCCGGCCGCTGCCGGGGCAGGCACTGAGAAAACGCCACCAGGGAGTTCCCATGCGACACGTCGTATCCGCCGCTTTCATCGCAATCGCGCTGGCTTGGGGAACCGGCACTCAGGCGCAGATGCCACAAGACTATCCGGCCGACTACACGAAAATCATCGAAGCCGCCAAGAAGGAGGGCAAGGTGGTCATCTACGCAACCACCGATGCCGTCGCAGCGAATCCTCTGATCAAGGATTTCGAGACGCTCTATCCCGGCATCAAGGTTGAATATTCCGATCTCAACTCTACCGAGCTTTACAACCGGTTCATTGCCGAGGCCGCCGCCAACAACGGCACCGGAGACCTGTTGTGGTCTTCGGCAATGGATCTGCAAGTGAAGCTCGTTGCCGACGGCCAGGCCGAGACTTATGCTTCGCCGGAAATGAAGGCCCTGCCGAAATGGGCGGTGTGGAAGGATGCAGCGTACGGCACGACCTATGAGCCAATCGCTTTTGTGTACAACAAGCGTCTCGTGCCCGAAGGTGACGTGCCGAAAGATCACACCGATCTGCTGAAATTGCTCGAGGCGAAGACCGATTCCTACAAAGGAAAGATTACAGCCTACGATCCTGAGCGCTCCGGTGTCGGCTATCTGTTCTGCAACGAAGACATCAAGAACTTCCCGCAGGCCTGGGATCTGTTCAAAGCAATGGGCAAGGCGCAGGCCAAGCTCTACACCAGCGCCGGCGCGATGATGGAGCGTGTCACGTCCGGTGAACATCTGATCGCCTACGGAATCTTCGGCTCTTACGCGCTCGGCCGCTCCAAGAAGGACCCCAACCTCGGCATCATTCTGCCGAAAGATTACACGATGGTGACGTCGCGTGTCGCATTCATCTCCAAGAAGGCGAAGAACCCGAACGCCGGCAAGCTGTTCCTCGATTACATATTGTCGAAGCGCGGCCAGGACATCATCGCCAACAAGGCTGATCTGTATTCGCTACGCGCCGATGTCGACGGCGAGGCGACGATTAAGGGCGTCACTCAACTCATCGGCGACAAGGCACGCCCAGTGCCAATTAACCAGACGCTGCTGGAGAATCTCGATCAGACCAAGCGGCTCGCCTTCCTATTGAAATGGCAGCAGGCGAAGAAGGGGCAATGAGTATTTCGACTCGTCACCCGGAGGTGGCCACGGAAGGTGGTCCTCGCTGGGTGACGGCCGATCATCCTTCGAGGCTCGCTTCGCTCACACCTTAGGATGACGGAGAGAGACACTAGCGAGGGGCGGCCATGCCCATTGTCGTGTACCGCTTGCTCGTGCTCGGCGTCACCACTCTTGCCGTGGCAGCGCCGCTGTCGCTCGTGGTCTACCAGAGCTTCCTCACGGCACCATTCTTCGACCCTTCGGCACAACTTGGCCTGCTCGCCTATTCCTTTGTCTTTGCCGATCCTGATTTCTGGCAGTCACTCTGGACAACGGTTACAATCGCCTGCGGCATGGCTGCAATCGCGGTCCCGCTTGGCGCCCTGCTCGCTTTCCTGATGGTGCGCACCGACGTGCCGGGGCGGCATTATCTTGAGCCGCTGATACTGATACCGATATTCGTTTCAGCGGTGGTGATCGCATTCGGCTACGTGGTGGCAATCGGTCCTGTCGGAATTTTCTCGACGCTCGCTAAGGACACCCTCGGTTTCGTGCCGTGGAACTTGTACTCACTTTTAGCACTGATCGTGATCGCGGGTCTGACGCATGTACCGCATGTCTATCTTTACAGCGCCGCCGCGCTACGCGGTTTGAGCACTGATCTTGAAGAAGCCGCGCGCGTGTCCGGTGCCAACCCGTTTCGTGTCGCCGTCAGTGTCAGCCTGCCGATGATCTTGCCGGCGATTTTGTTTGCCGGTGTGCTGGTATTCTTTTTAGGATTTGAATTGTTCGGCCTGCCGCTTGTGTTGGGCGATCCGCAGGATGTGCTTGTGCTGTCGACCTATTTGTACAAGCTCACCAACAAGCTCGGAGTACCGTCCTATCAACTGATGGCTGTAGTCGTGGTTGCGATCATAGCCATCACAGGACCGCTTGTATTCATGCAGCGCCTGCTGCTGCGCCAAGCGCAACGTTATGTTTCGGTGCGCGGCAAGGGCCTGAAGACGCAACCGCTCCGCCTGCACGGTTGGCGCTGGTTTGCCTTCGGCGTAATCGTATTCTGGCTGTTCGTGACGGTGGTGGTCCCGTTGTTCGGTATTACGCTGCGCTCCTTCGTAGTGACCTGGGGCGAAGGAGTGAAACTGCTCGATGTCCTGACCCTCGATCACTACCGCGAGCTCATCGACTATCCGAATGTGGTGCGCGGCATTCTTAATACGCTGGGTATCGGTGTAATTGGCGGCGCGGTAGCGGTCGCTTGCTACACTGCGATTGCGCTGGCGGTGCATCGCTGGAATTCGGGCTGGACGCGGCTTGTCGACTACCTCGTGATGGTGCCGCGCGCCATGCCCGGCCTGGTCGCCGGTCTTGCGCTTCTGTGGGTGTTCCTCTTCGTGCCGTTCCTGTCGCCGCTTAAATCCACGATGGTCTCGATCTGGCTCGCCTACACGATTGTCTGGCTTGCCTACGGTATGCGGCTCGTTTCCGGGACTCTGCTGCAAGTAGCCCCGGAACTCGAGGAAGCCGCGCGCACCGCCGGCGCCAATGATCTGCGCGTGAAACGCGACGTCACCGTGCCCCTGATCAAATATGGCATGCTGGCGAGCTGGCTTCTGATCTTCCTGATCTTCGTGCGCGAATATTCCACCGGTATCTATCTGCTTGGGCCAGGCACCGAGGTTATCGGCTCGCTATTGGTGTCACTATGGGGCACGGGCGCCGTCGATCTCGTGTCGGCGTTGTCTGTCGTTAATGTGGTCATGATCGGCGTCGTCCTCGCCGTCGCGGTCCGAGTTGGAGTGCGCCTGCATGGCTGAGCTTATCGTCAAGGATATCGCTCTTCGTCTCGGCGACAACGAGATTCTCAGAGCGGTCTCGCTCGCCGTCCCGGCGGGCGAAGTGGTCGCGCTGCTTGGGCCCTCCGGCAGCGGCAAGACAACGTTGTTGCGCGCCATCGCCGGACTGGAAACGCCGCACGGAGGGTCGATTGCCATCGGCGATCGCGTGTTTTTTGATGCTGCGCGCGGCATCGAATTGCCGGCCGAACAACGCGGACTCGGCTTGGTGTTTCAGTCCTATGCGCTGTGGCCGCACCGGACTGTTTTCGACAATGTGGCCTATGGCCTGAAACTGCGCGGGGTATCGGCCACAGAGACGAAGACGCGAGTCGAGAAGACTTTGTCGCAGATTGGCCTTGGACATCTCGCCGCGCGCTATCCGCATCAGCTTTCCGGCGGCCAGCAGCAGCGCGTCGCAATCGCGCGCGCGCTGGTCTACGAGCCGCCGGTAATCCTGCTCGATGAGCCTTTGTCGAATCTGGATGCCAAATTGCGCGAGGAAGCGCGCGCCTGGCTGCGCACGTTGATTGTCACGCTCGGCCTTTCCGCCATCCACGTCACCCACGATCAGGTGGAGGCAATGGCGATCGCGGATCGCATCGTACTACTTGACGCGGGTGTGATCGCGCAGGAAGGCCCACCGACCGCGCTGTATAATGACCCCGCGACGCTGTTCGCGGCGGAATTCATGGGCAGCAACAACCGGCTCGACAGCAAGCTCTTGGAGAACTCAGGCGGCTGGGCGACTATCGAACTATTCGGCGAACGCCTCACCGGCAATGCGCGCACCAAAGCGGCCACAGGTTCAAAGGCGACGGGCATCATCCGCATTGAACGCGTGCGCTGCGCATCTGCGCCGGGCGCGAACCGTTTAAAAATGGAATTGAAGGCGCCAATGTATCTCGGCGAACGTTGGGAGCTGGTATTCGGACGAGACAACCTTACTGTGCGCGCCTATGCCTCCGCGCCATTGGCGCCAGGTGAACACTACATCGAATTTCCGCCCGGGGCGCTGTGGGTGTTTTAGGTAACGCATGAGCGACTTTCACGGCGTCTTTCCTTATCTCGTCTCTCCCATCGACAAGGGCGGCCGCATTCTCACCGACGTGCTCGGGAAGCTGGCATCCGATCTGATTGAAGCGGGTGTGCATGGTTTGACGCCGCTGGGCTCGACCGGCGAATTCGCCTATCTCAATCGCGCGCAGCGCGAAGCGGTGGTGCAAGCGACGATCGAGGCGGCGGCCAGAAAACGCGTGCCGGTGATCGCGGGCGTTGCGTCAACTGCCACATCGGATGCAGTCGAGCAGGCGAAAGCGTACCAGAAGCTCGGTGCTGACGGCGTCCTTGCCATTCTGGAAGCCTATTTCCCGCTGAAGGACGCGCAGATCGAGTCCTACTTTCGCGCCATTGCCGATGCGGTCGACATTCCCGTCGTGCTCTATACCAACCCGCAATTCCAGCGCAGTGATCTTTCGCTCGAGGTGATCGCGCGCCTCGCTGAGCATCCGCGTATCCAGTACATCAAGGACGCATCGACCAACACCGGCCGTTTGCTGTCAATCATGAATCGCGTGCCACGTATGAAAGTATTTTCGGCCTCTGCGCATATTCCCGCTGCCGTAATGCTGATCGGCGGCGTCGGCTGGATGGCAGGTCCTGCCTGCATCGTGCCGCGTCAGAGCGTCCGACTCTACGAGCTGTGCCGTGCGGGAAAATGGCCGGAGGCCATGAATCTCCAGCGCGACCTTTGGCGCATCAATGAGGCCTTTGCGCGTTTCAATCTCGCCGCGTGCATAAAGGCCGGTTTGCAGATCCAGGGCTATGCGGTTGGCGATCCGGTGCCGCCGCAGGCCACGCTCGGTCCGGCGGATCGCGAGGCGGTCGAAAGCATTCTGGCCGACGTTGCAAAACTGAAGATGGATACGGTTTGAATCAGGCAACCGCAGCGAAAGCAATCACGCTCGCTCGCGCAACAGACGTCTGATCACCTTGCCCGTCGTCGTCATCGGCATGTCGTCGATGAAAGCGACTTCACGCGGATATTCGTGCCCCGATAGCCGCGTCTTCACGAAACCCTGAATTTCCGACGCGAGCGCGTCGGATGCGGCGTAACCTTTCTTGAGCACGATAAAGGCTTTCACGATTTCGGTGCGCAGCGCATCGGGCTTGCCGACCGCAGCGGCGAGCGCCACCGCTGGATGACGGATGAGGCAATCTTCGATCTCGCCCGGCCCAATACGGAAACCGGCCGAGGTGATGACGTCGTCATCGCGGCCGACAAAGCTGACGTAGCCTTCCTCGTCCATCTCACCCTGATCGCCGGTCGTCATCCAATCGCCGATGAATTTGTTGCGGGTATCCTGGGGCTTGCCCCAGTACTCCAGGAACATCACCGGATCGGGACGTTTGACCGCGATCTGTCCCGTTTCACCGCCTTTCAACGGATTTCCCTCAGCATCGATGACGGCCACAGTGTGGCCAGCGACCGGCTTGCCGATTGCGCCCGGCTTCGACACGCCAAGAGCGCTGCACGCCGAGAGCACGAGGTTGCACTCGGTTTGTCCGTAGAATTCGTTGATCGCCAGCCCAAATGCCGACTTACCCCATTCGTAGGTTTCCGCGCCGAGCGACTCGCCACCAGAGCCGATCGACCGCATGTTGATGGCGTGGCGGCCTTTCGGAGTTGATGCGGCGCGCAACATGCGCAACGCGGTCGGCGGAATGAAAGCGTTGCGGATTTGTACGCGCGCCATCAGCGCGAAGGCTTCCTCCGGATCGAATTTTTCGAAGCGCCGCGCCACCACCGGCACGCCGTAGTGCAAACCGGGCAATAAGACATTGAGCAGGCCGCCCGCCCACGCCCAATCGGCCGGCGTCCAGATGCGATCGCCAGCTTGAGGCAGGAAATCATGATGGGTCTCGACGCCGGGCAAATGGCCGATCAGCACGCGATGGCCGTGCAGTGCGCCTTTTGGCTGGCCGGTGGTGCCAGACGTATAGACCATCATGGCCGGATCGTCGGCGGATGTGTCGACTGACGTGAAATTGGATGAAGCGCGCGCCAGCTCAGCGGAAAAATCGAGCGTGCCATCGGCCACACCGTCCAGTGAGAGCACCAACTTAAGAGTGTGAAGGTCTTTCCTGATCTCAGCGATGCGTTGTGCGCCACGCGCGTTGGTAACCAGCGCGTTGGCCCCGGAATTCTGTAGCCGGTACGACAGTGCGTCGGTGCCGAAAAGGACAGCCAGCGGCAGCGCCACGGCGCCAAGCTTGTAGATCGCGATGTGAATTGCAGCCACTTCCGGCGACTGTGGCAGCAGGATCGCGACGCGGTCACCGCGCGCGACGCCCTGTGCTCGCAACACATTGGCGAGTCGGTTTGACTTTTCACGTAGCCAGCCATAGGTGATTTGCTCGTCACGACCGTCCGTCCGCGCATGCAAAATGGCGAGGCGATCGGGTTCCTTTTCTGCCCAGCGGTCGCAGACGTCGACGCCGATGTTGTAACGGGCCGGTACCTGCCAGCGGAATTGGCGATAGAGCGAATCGTAGTCCTTGACGCGAGGCAGTACCGACATGGCGCAAAACTAGTCAGCAGATAGCGCGAGGTCCAGCCTGGCAAATTTAGGTTAGAGTGGCGCGAGCGCCTGGCGGAGCGCAGTGTCCGAAACGGACATTACCCCCTAAAATGGCTGGTTTAATCTGACGCGAAGAGAATTCCAGTGCGGCGGGTCGGAGAGACGGATGGCGCCAAGTGGGGCGCGAGGTGCGGGCTTTTCATCTGGCACACAAGCCTGCTGGCTTATCCCTTTTTCTCGTCCGGCTCGGCCAGGATCAGCGACCAATAGACCTTGTATTTCGATGCCGGCGTGTAGACCGCGGCAATACCGATGCGAGTAGCGCCTGCGAGCAGCATATTGGCGCGATGCGGGCTCGAGTCGCGCCAGCCGGAAAACGCCTCGGCCAGCGTGTGATACCCGGCGCTGATGTTCTCGGCTGCCGTCTTGGCATCGTACCCGGAGGCTTTCAGACGTTGCACGAACGATTTGCCGGCCCCATGGTCGAGCTTGTCGCGTTTGGCCATGACTTCGGCTTGCGCCTGCGCGAGCCGCATCAGTTCAGGGTCGAGCGCGACTGCAGACAACCCGTTGTTCGCGCGGTATCCGGAGATCATTGAGGCAGCGGCGGCCGCGTCGAGCTCCGCGCCCGCCTGCGCTAGGTTGCGGTAGAAGCTCGGCTCCGTCTTGGGCACGTAGTTATCGGCACAACCGCCAAGCGCGAACAACGTAAGCAAGACAAGGAGCAAACGAGCGACCGGCATGAGCGGATTTTCTCCAAATCGGAATAGTGGATCGACGTCGCCTCACGACCATGGCCGAACGGTGGTGACGCCCTCATTGCTTCAAAGAACTCAGAACCTGCCAGATGCGCGCGGGTGTCGCGGGCATATCGAGCTGTGCGCCTTTCGGCAACGCATCGAGGATAGCGTTGAGCACCGCCGGCGGAGCAGCAGTCGTGCCAGCCTCGCCGGTGCCCTTCACCCCGAGCGGATTGGTCCGGCACGCAACGGGATGATGCTCGACCTTCATCCCCGCCATCAAATTTGCGCGCGGCATGGCGTAATCCATGAAGGACCCGGAGACGAGCTGCCCGCCAGCGTCGTAGACAGTGTTCTCCGTGAGCGCCTGGCCGAGGCCCTGCGCCACGCCACCGTGGATCTGTGCTTCGACGATCACATCATCGAGCAGATTGCCGCAGTCGCCAACCGCGACGTAGGAAACGATTTCGGCCGCGCCGGTTGCGGGATCT
>DASWAK010000312.1:0-4226 GCA_036391175.1 Pseudolabrys sp. | reverse complement strand
CAAGGTGCGGCGCGGAGTGTTTATCAGAGGTAAGTACCGACCCATTCAGCGCCAGCGCCAATCAATGTCCGCTGTTACTCTAATAGCGGACAAAGGCGGGTGCAGTCGGATTGTTCGCTAAGTGCCAGAAGCAGACATCGCGCCTGCGGCCCGCTACTAATTTTTTATTCAGTCAGAGTAGTTAGCCTCTGATCACATCGGCGGCGTCACGCCGCGGCCGACATTGACACGCGCCGTCATTAGCGTCCCATCCGCCTGCCGGGTCGCGGCTGGAATATAGATCTTGGCCCCGGATTTGAGTTCGTCCTTGTTGCCGGGCGCATAGATCACGATCACCGTGTCGGGCGTCACATCGATTTTCTTTTCGCCTCTTTGTAGTTGAGCGTGAGGGTCGCCCCCTCGGCCTTCTCCACAGCTCCGTTGACGGTGCTCTTGGCTATGGCATTGACTGTCCCGTTGGTCATAGTGGTTTTCGGCTTGTAATCGTAAGGCCGATCGCCCTCGCCGGTCCCGCGCATCGCTTCCGGGAAAATGTGGACTTCGACAGCTTTCCAGCGACCGTCCTCTTTCGGCATGGCGGTCGAACCGACGAACGATCCCGGTTTGATGTCGGCAAGCGTTGCCTTAACCAGGGCCACGACCTTGGCGTCGTCGGCCATCTTTACTTTCACGATGTCGCCGTCCCGTGATTTGATGGTCAACACGAGACCGTCCACCTGCTCGATGGTGCCGCGCACACGTATATTCTTTTGCTGCGCCGATGCCGACGTAACCGCCAGTGCCGCAGCGCAGACGATACCGAGAACAATCCGCAGGATCATGGATCATCTTTCCCTTAAAACAGACGTTCCCTAGATGAACTCTCAAAGCGCAGCCTAACACTTTGCAACCGGGGTAAGTGCGAGGAGACGACATGAAATCGAGCCTAAATTTTACTTTGCCCCGCGCAAGGGAGTTAGCGCATATGCATCGCAAATAGGATCGACAATCACCACGGGTGTTTGATCATCACTTATTGGTTCAAAAGTGGAAAATCTTTTGCCGGCTTGCGTCCCGGCAACGATTGCAGAAATGCATAGATGTCGGCGGCGTCCTCATCCGACAACACATTCGCCGTGTAGGCCGGCATATCGTTCGGAGCGTCGCGCAGAAACGCCACGAAGGATTCGACCGGCATCTCTAATTTCGTGATCGCGGGCGCTGGATAGTTCATGGCGCCGCCCTGTCCGACGCGGCCATGGCATAGGAAGCATCCGTCAGCAAGATAGACGCGCTTTCCTTTCGCCGGGTCGCCGGGTGCCGTACCTTCCGCCAGCGCCGTCGCAGCAAATCCGACCGTCGCAGTTGCCACCGCGACAAATGCAAGCACGGTGAACCGTCCGAACCGCGTGATGAACTGTGCCATGGCCATCTCCTCAACGCGGATCCGTTACGACATCGACGAGCGCGGGCTGACCGGTCTTGACCATCGCGATCGCGCGCTTAAGCGCGGGCCCCAGATCCTTTGGATCAACGATTGGGCCTTCGCCGTAGACGCCGAAGCCTCTTGCGACTGTAGCGTAGTCGACGTTCGGATCCTTAATCGTGGTGCCGATCTCGGTATTCGTGATACCCCGCCCGTGGCGCGCGGCCATTGCCTGCAGATACATATATTCCTGATGATAGGCGCGGTTATTGTGCAAGATGTAGAGCATCGGAATGCGATGGTGCGCCGCTGTCCACAGCGTACCCGGTGCGAACATGAAATCGCCGTCGCCGCCGAAGGCAAGAGTCAGGCGCCCATGCTTCTTGTTGGCGAGTGCGGCCCCCAGTGAAGCGGGCAGATTGTAACCGACTCCTGCGCCGCCCGAGACGCCGTTCCAGTGATACGGCTTGTCGAAGTTCCAAAGTCGGTGCGGCCATGTGAGCCTGATCGCGGTGCCGACCAGCGACCAGTCCTCGTCTTTAATCTGACCATAGACTTCGGCACACATCCGCGCTGTCGTGATCGGGCTTGCGTCCCAGCCGATGGTCGCATCGGATTTCGCCTGCTCGAGCGCTGCGAGTTTTGCCGCCGCGAGCTTCTTTCCACGCGCTTCGAATGCCGATTTCCTGCCGCCGTCGACCAGACGCTTCACCTGCTCGATCAATGTCGGCAGACTCGCCTCGGCATCGCCGCCGATGGTTAGATCAACTTCCTGGTAACGCCCAAAATCCTGATAATTGGATTTCATATAGAGATCACGGCTGCCGAGTGTGACGATCTTCGCGCCGCTCTTGTAGCTGGCGCGCGAACTCCGCACGATGCGATCGCTGAAGGCGTTCAGCGAGCCCCATAATTCATTGACTTCCATTGCTACGATGACGTCCGCCTGCCGGATGATGCCGCGGCGAAACGACTGGTTGAGCGGATGCCGCGACGGGAAGTTCATGCGTCCGGCATTATCAATGACCGCGCATTGTAGCGTTTCGGCAAGCTCGACAAGCCGCGCCATGCCGGCCGGCGTGCGCGCCAAACGATCGCAGATGATCACGGGGGTTTCCGCGTTGACCAGCATTTTTGCGAGTTCCGCGAGCGCTGCCGAATCACCTTGCGGCGGAATCACCTTCGAGAGTTTCGGGATTCGCAGCGTCTCCGCATCGGCAATCGGATTTTCCTGCAACTCGGCGTCAAGCGAGAGCATGACCGGTGCCATCGGGGGCGTGATCGCAACCTTGTAGGCGCGCACGGCCGATTCGGCGAAATGCTGAAGCGAGGTGGGCTGGTCGTCCCATTTGACGAAGTCGCGCACAATTGCGGCTGGGTCGATGGCGGAGTGGACCCATTCGGCGCCGGGTCCGCGTTTGTTGGCCTCGATGATATTGCCACCCATGACGATGACCGGAACGCGATCGCACCAAGCGTTGTACATCGCCATGGTAGCGTGCTGCAGGCCGACCACGCCGTGACAGATCGTGGCCATCGGTTTGCCTTCTATTTTGGCGTAACCTTGCGCCATATGAACGGCGATTTCCTCGTGCGGGCAGGTGAGGATCTCGGGTTTGGTGTTACCGCCGTGATTGAGCACGGCTTCGTGCAAACCGCGAAAACTCGATGCGCAATTCATCGCCAGATAATCGACGTCGAGGGTCTTGAACACATCGACCATGAAATCGCCGCCGCTCGTCGACTGAGAAACGGGATCCTTTGACGGCGGCATCGTCTCGGCGGCTGCGAGCTTCGGCCCAGGGACGGCGGCCTTGGCGCGGGCCTGAGGCACATCCGAAATCGGCGTATTGGCAGCGACTGGCGTCGCCAGGACCGTCGCGCCGGCAAGGGTTGCTCCCTTGAGAAAATTGCGGCGTCCAGTGTCGAGCGCATTGCTGCGTTTTGGCATGGTCACCTCCCAGCAAATTGTGTCGGTTGCCGTAATGGCAACGCACAAATATTGTTTGTCAATCAAGTGTCGCGCTACGCTTGCAGGGGGTCAAGCCAATGACAATGCTTTGTCCGAAATGGATCAAAAGCGGACATGGCGACAAGTCCGAGCAATGTCCGCTTGCCAAGGGAACAGCCACCGAGCATTTCCGGGAATTTTGCCCCAATGCCGTGTCGCTCGATGAGCTATTCGATCAGAAGGGTCAGCTGTCTTCAAATTAAGGAGCGTGACGCACGTATTGGTGCGCTGCATCGCATGTCCGCTTTGGGTCATTCGCTGCGATGCATTCGGCCCCAGTGCCGATTAATATCCGCTGTTACTCCAATAGCGGACAACCGCGGGTGTGATCGGATTGTCCGCTAAATGCCAAGAGCGGAAGTTGCCAACTTCATTGGCTGACGGCCACATGCACTATTGGCCTCAGGTTTGTATATCCCCAATCCGACAGGCTTCTGTGGCGCCGCCGAGTGCGGCTGCCACCCCCCTTTGCGGTCCAGCGAAGCTGCGCTATCCTTAATTAAAGACCGCCAGTAAATAGCGGCCGAAAGGAAACGCCATGGCTTGGACCACCCCCATCCTCGTTGAGATTTGCATCGGACTCGAAATCAACGGCTACCTGCCGGCCGAGTTCTGATTCGCTGAACTTTCCCAAACGACCCTGTTAGATGGGGCGCCTCACCGCCATCGTGCTCGGTTCGGCGGCCGGAGGCGCCTTCCCGCAATGGAATTGCCGCTGCCCGGTTTGCAAACTGGCCTGGGCCGGCGATCCTCGCGTTAGGCCGCGCACGCAGGCTGGTATTGCGGTTTCCGCGGGTGACGGGCGGTGGA
>DASWAK010000311.1:0-1583 GCA_036391175.1 Pseudolabrys sp. | reverse complement strand
AACCGCGCCAAGGCGATGACGATGTTGCGGGCCAAGCTCTATGACCAGGAGCGCACCAAGCGGGACGCCGAGCGCGCTGCGGAACGACGCGGCCAAGTTGGATCGGGCGACCGGTCCGAGCGTATCCGGACCTATAATTTCCCGCAGGGCCGCGTCACCGACCACCGGATCAATCTCACGCTGCACAAGTTGCCGCAGGTGATGGAAGGTGAGGCACTCGATGAGGTCATCGACGCGCTGGTAACGGAAAATCAGGCCGAATTGCTGGCGGCCGAAGGCGCCGCGTGAGAGCCATTGTTGGTTTGAAAGGCGGTGCCCCGGTCTCCGAGGCGCTCCGCCTCGTGGCACAAGCGTTTCGCACGGCTTCGATCGCAGAAGCAGACGTGGATGCGCGCGTGCTTGTCGGGTATGCGCTGCATCTCGATCGCGCCAAATTGGTCGCGCAATCGGATCGCATTCTGGAAGAACGCGAAGTAACCGTGATATCGGCACTCGCCGCACGCCGGTTGAGGCACGAGCCGGTATCGCGAATTCTTGGGCAAAAGGAATTCTGGAGTCTCCCGCTCTCGGTCACCCCCGATGTTCTGGTGCCGCGGCCGGAAACAGAAACTGTCGTCGAAGGTGCCCTCGATTTTGTCGAGCGTGGCGGACTGCGCATGAAAAAGCTGTGCATTATCGATGTTGGTACAGGCTCGGGCGCACTTATGCTGGCACTGTTGCGGGAGCTACCAAATGCAATCGGCACCGGCACTGACGTCAGTAAGGCCGCCTTGCAAGTGGCGCGCGCGAATGCCGCTCATTGCGGGTTGGAACGTCGTTGTAGCTTTGTCGCCTGCGATATTGCCTCGGGCGTTCAGGGCCCGTTTGATTTGGTCGTTTCAAACCCACCCTATATCGCTCATGATGAAATTGCTTCCCTTGCACCAGAAGTGCGGGACTATGATCCCACGGTGGCGCTTGACGGCGGCGATGACGGTCTAGCCGCCTATCGTGCCATTGCAGCGGAGGCCGCACGTCTTTTGGCGCCGGACGGACGATTGTTCGTAGAATTAGGAGCAGGCCAGGAGTCGGCAGTCCGCGCATTGTTTACCAATGCCGGATTAAGCGTCGGCGCTGCACGCAAGGATTTGGCCGGAATCCCGCGCGTGCTCGGCGTAGGTTTAGCGCCATGAACATGTCGCATTCCCACCTGATGAAAATTGCAGAGCTCAATTTTCAATGAAAAAAGCACTTGGATTATGGCTCGGAAACGACTAGCTTCCGGTCACGGAATCGACCTGTGACGGTTGCATCGCCATGAACTCCGGAGCGGTGGCTCTGTGAGGTGCGGCGCAAGGCGGATGACGAAGAGCCGGCTTCGAATAGACGGCAAGCGAAATCGCCAGATACGGGTCTGGATGCTTCACCGGTTGGGTGCATCATTTTTCGAAACCTAGGACGATGCGCGTAACGAAAGGTTAGCAACGCTGCGGCAAGACCGCGGCTATGGGGTTGCTGCGACTATCGCGATAAAGAGCGCAGAGGTTCGATCATTGGCGCGGACAACGAGTGCAGGTCCGGCCGCGCAATGAGATTTCTATGGA
>DASWAK010000310.1:0-1933 GCA_036391175.1 Pseudolabrys sp. | reverse complement strand
TGATGTCACGCCGAGCGGCGAACGCTTGGCCTTTTCGGCGTCCGCGGTTTTGACGAAGTCCGACTCCGCCATGCGATCGATGACCCAATTGCGTCGCTCGATTGCACGCTCACGCTGGCGGAACGGATGGTAGTTATTCGGTGCCTTCGGCAGCGACGCAAGGTAGGCCGCTTCCGGAACGGTGAGTTCGTTGACCGCCTTATCAAAATAGACGAGCGAGGCAGCGGCAATGCCATACGCGCCAAGCCCTAGATAGATCTCGTTCAAGTAAAGCTCGAGGATCTTGTCTTTGCTATAAGTGCGCTCGATCTTGAGCGCCAGCAGCGCTTCTTTGACTTTGCGCGCCATCGAAAGTTCGTTTGTTAGCAAAAAGTTCTTGGCGACTTGTTGCGTAATGGTTGAAGCGCCCTGTGGACGACGGCTGGATCCATAGTTCTGAAGATAGATGATCCCAGCGCGGGCTATGCCCGTAAAATCCAGCCCGCCGTGCTCGTAGAAGTTCTTGTCCTCGGCGGCGAGGAAGGCATTGATCACCAGCTTTGGCACTGCCTGGATTGGAATGTACAGTCGTCGTTCGCGGGCATATTCCGCCACCAGCGAACCATCTGCCGCATGTACCCGTGTCGTCACCGGCGGCTCATAGTCCTGCAACTGCGAATAGTCCGGCAGTTCCTTGGAAAAGTGCCAGAGCAGGCCGGCGGCCGCAGCTACGCCCACCACAAACAGGATGGTGCCTGCCGCGAACAGGAAGCCGAAGAAGCGTAATACGAACTTCATGGTCTAATGGTCCTGTCTTGCGCCTGGCCGCAGGCTTCATCCACCAAAACAGTGAGCCGCAAGACTGGTAGGCATATTAATACGGCCAGGCCGCCGCCGTCATTAGCTAGGGCACCGGCACGAGCTTGTGGTCGCCCGGTTTTATGTTGAAACTGAGGCCGGTAGCCCATCTCAGTTTCGTCCCCGGCCTGTCCCGGCAATGCGGGGCGTCAAGAAGGTATCGACTGCCTGCGTCAGGGCCTGGGCGGTACGGGCACGCCAGGCTGCCGAGGTAAGCTGTTTGAGGTCGTCTTTGGTCGACATGTAGCCTAGCTCCACCAGAACCGATGGCACATCCGGTGCTAACAGCACCTTGAAGCCTGCCGACTTTAGCGGGTGTTTGTGCAGTCGCGCGGCAGTCTTGAGTTCACCAACCACTGTGCGTGCGAATTGCATGGAAAATGTTTTGGTCTCGCGCTGCGCGAGATCGACGAGGATGTTAGCGACGTCATTAGGCTCAGTGGTGAGATCGACACCGGCAATCGCGTCGGCTTTATTTTCTGCCTCGGCCAGCCGCGCCGCCTCCGCGTCGGAAGCGTTTTCCGACAGCGTATAAACGGTGGCGCCCTCAGCCTGCCCCTCGCTGCGTGGTAAGGCATCGGCATGCACAGAGATGAAGAGAGCGGCTCCGTGTGTGCGCGCAAAACGCACCCGTTCCGCAAGCGGGATAAACGTGTCATCCGAACGTGTCATCGCGACCCGGAATTTGCCTCCGCTCTCGAGCTTCTCACGCAATGTCTGCGCAAAAGCGAGGACGACATCCTTTTCAAGTTCTCCACCCGAACCTTTGGTACCGTTGTCGATACCACCATGACCGGGATCAAGCACGATCAGCGGGCGCGCATCCCCATCGACCTTTGGCGGCGCCTCGCTCGGCCGGACAGAAACGTTGTGCGCCGGACGTTTTTCGAGCGCTATGTTGCGCATAAAGCTGGCACGGTCCGTGGCGACAAGATCGAGCACCAACCGCGCCGGGTGCCCCTCCGCTGCATCGAGCACGAAGGCCTTGTCGAGGCGCACCGGCCCCTTTGTATCGAGCACGATGCGTGATCCGCCCTGCATGATCAGCCCGTAGCGAAACGCCTTCACCAGACCGCGCGTTTGCTCGCCGGCCTTG
>DASWAK010000309.1:0-14359 GCA_036391175.1 Pseudolabrys sp. | reverse complement strand
GTGGCTTGGCTATCTCGCCATGCTGGCTCGCCCTGCAACCGCGACAACGAGCAATGGTAAGGGCGCGACAATGCTGGAGTGGTATCCGCCCGGGCGCCTGGTGGTGTGGGCCGCACTTCTCGCCGCGCTGGTTGTACTCGTCGCTATTCCGAATTTCGGCACCGACGCGCAAAGTTTTCGTGCCGGACTCCGTGGTGCGCTCAGCACTATCCTGCGCGCAGAAAGCGGTATTCCCGCCGACACGCCGCTTAGCATGCCAGGCGTGAGCAATACCGATCGCCTGATGGAGTTTTTGGTCAATGCGATACCCCCGGCGGCGGCGGTACTCGCCACCATCACCAATCTGCTCAACCTTTGGCTCGCCGCCCGGGTCGTGAAGTTTTCCGGGCGGTTGTCCCGGCCGTGGCCACAACTTTCGGCTATGACCTTTCCGCCTTCGTTGATCGGCGGGTTGGCACTCGCAATTGTCTTGAGCTTTGTCGACGGATTGCTTGGCATCGTGTCCGGTATCTTGGCAGCGAGTCTGCTTCTGGCCTACGGAGTGCTCGGCTTTGCGGTGCTGCACGCCATTACGCAAGGCATGAATATGCGCGGCTTCGTGCTCGGCCTCACCTATGCCGCTGTGATCGTGCTCGGTTGGCCGCTGCTGGCACTCTGCCTGCTTGGCCTTATCGACACAGCTATTGGCTTGCGCGGGCGCATTGCGCGCAAACGCGGGCCTCCCGCCCATTCATGGGACCAAGACAACTAACAACAACTGAAGTTCAGATCGAGGAGTAATGACAATGGAAGTGATCCTGCTGGAGCGCATTGGAAAACTAGGCCAAATGGGAGACGTTGTGCGGGTGAAGGACGGCTTCGCCCGCAACTTTTTGCTGCCGCGCGGCAAGGCTCTGCGTGCAACGACCGACAACAAGAAACGGTTCGAGGAAATGAAGTCCGAGTTGCAGGCGCGCAACCTCGAGATGAAGGGCGAAGCCGGCAAGCTCGGCGGTAAACTCAACGGTAAGACCTACGTAGTGCTGCGTCAGGCGAGCGAGTCCGGGCAACTATTCGGTTCGGTGTCGACCCGTGACATTGCCAGTCTGATCAAGGCCGATGGTGGCGAGGTCAACCGCTCGCAGATTGTGCTCAATGCTCCGATCAAGACGATCGGCCAATATAAAGTGCCGCTGGCGCTGCATCCGGAAGTCGAGATAGCGATTATAGTCACGGTTGCGCGTAGCGCTGACGAAGCCGAACGCATAGCACGCGGCGAAGATGTCACTGTGCGGCGTACAGAGGCGGAGGAGGAAGCTGCTGCTGCGGCAGCCGCTGCGCAAGCGATGTTCGAGCCGAATGCGGGCAAGGCCCGACGCGGTCGTGAGGGGTCAGAAGACGACGTGGCCGCAGAGGCGGCAGGAGCGAATGCCGACAGCGCACCTGCCAAGACCGCCAGGGGCAAAAAGAAAAAACCCGAAGAGGCATAGGCGACATTCTATTCTGATTTCTCGGACTTGGCGCCTTCGGCAGGCTTTCTACCGTCGGCCGCGGGCGCGTTTAGCTTCGAATCGACCGACTTAGGCTCGGGTGCCAAAATTTCGATGGGCTTCGGTTCGGAGGACTTGGCGTCGGGCGATTTTGGCTCGCTAGCCGTGTCAACGGGCTTCTTCTCGGCCCCCTTGGCCTCGCCCGGCCTGGCTCCCGGCTTTTTTTTGTCGTCAGATTTAGCTTTGCCGTCACCTTTGGCAGTGCGCTTGGATGTGCGCCCAGGCGCTGGCCCGGTGTCCATTGCCTTCAAATAGCTGGCGATAGCAGCTGCGGTTTCCCTGCTGGCGGTATAGTGCTCGCGGAGAAAGCTACCGAGCCCTGCTAGTCCGCCGTACTTGCCTAGCCCTTGCGGCGATTTGTGACAGCCTGAGCAGTCCGAGGCAAAAAGCTGGGCAGGGCTTTTACCACGGTCCAGGCTCTCCTGCGCCCAAGACCCACCAGCCAGGCAAAGCGCCAACACGCCTATCACCAGCCGAATGCCACGGCGTAGCACTTTCATATTCATCAGCTCTCTCGCTCCGCTCTCATTGCACACCCATGTTCCATGATGAGTGTCTTGATAGCGTATTATCCCGGAATTGTGACCCGCAGCCGAACGGATAACCGTATTGCGCTTGGCAGGATTGCTGACGCGCCAAGACTTTGATTAAATACCTAGACGCCGAACGCTTGTGCGCCCGTCGCGTTAGATGGGCAAGGGAGCTGGCATCCAGTAGCGTAGATTCAAAGAAGATGGAGGCGGCCGATGGATCGGTTGCTTCAATTCTTGCTTAAGAGATTTATCCAGCGGGGGACATTCCGAGTTACCACCTCGCGTGGCACCGTCTTTACATTCGGTGATGGGACCGGCCAGCCGGTTTCGGTGCGATTTGCGTCTCGCAGCGCAGAATGGGGAATTCTCCTCGATCCCGAGCTAAAGTTCGGCGAATCCTACATGGACGGCACGTTTGTGGTCGAGGAAGGTACGATCGCCGATGTACTCGCCATTGCGCTCGGTCAAAAGTCTGAAGTTCCACACTGGGCGAGATTGCAAGGGCTGTTGCGCTATCTGCGGCGGCGCCTGAGTCAGTTCAATCCGCGATCGCGGGCACGCCGCAACGTCGCGCATCACTACGACCTCGATGGGCGGCTCTACTCACTTTTTCTGGACGCCGACCGGCAATATAGCTGCGCGTATTTCGAAAAACCCGGTCAATCGCTCGATGACGCCCAGCTTGCGAAGAAACGGCATCTGGCCGCCAAGTTGATGATCGAACCGAGCAAGCGGGTGCTCGACATCGGCTGCGGCTGGGGTGGGCTCGGCCTCTATCTCGCCGAAGTTGGTGGCGCCGACGTCACTGGCATTACGCTTTCACATGAGCAACATGCGATCGCCAACGAACGCGCGGCCGAAAAAGCCCTCAACGCGCGCGCCCGCTTCCGGTTGCAGGACTATCGCGATGTCGCCGGTTCCTTTGACCGCATTGTGTCAGTTGGCATGTTCGAGCATGTTGGCGTCAATCACTATGACACCTTCTTCCAAAAGAGCGCACAACTGCTCGCCGACGACGGCGTGATGGTGCTGCATTCAATCGGCCGCTCGGAAGGACCCAACGTCACCAGCCCTTGGATTGCAAAATATATTTTCCCCGGCGGCTACATCCCGGCGCTGTCGGAAGTCCTGCCGAAAATTGAGAAAGCCGGCCTGCTCGTCACCGACATCGAAATCCTGCGCCTGCACTATGCCGAAACACTCAAGCATTGGCGCGAGCGGTTCCTAGCGCATCGCGAGGAAGCAGAGCGCATTTACGACCAGCGCTTTGTGAGAATGTGGGAGTTCTACCTCGCAGCGGCGGAAATGTCGTTCCGCGAGTGGAACATGATGGTGATGCAAATCCAACTCACCAAGCGGCAGGGCGTGGTTCCAATCACGCGAGACTATATTGTGAGCGAGGAGCGGCGCCTCGCCGCTGCCGAAAGCCAGCGTAGGCCGCCGCTACGACTC
Source organism: Pseudolabrys sp. (assembly GCA_036391175.1). Taxonomy (GTDB): domain Bacteria; phylum Pseudomonadota; class Alphaproteobacteria; order Rhizobiales; family Xanthobacteraceae; genus Pseudolabrys. Next base: position 10,845 of record DASWAK010000309.1, on the reverse strand, counting down.
GCCGGCGAATAGTCTTCCGCCGTCCTCGCGCGCGATGTCCAACCATGGTCAAGAAAAAACCGGCCTTTCCCACCGCTCAATACAGCTTGTGAATTGCGGGACAACCGCGTGCGAAGCGCGCTTCCATCACAAAACGCGTGCTATGCCACAATTTCCGGGTAAGCACCGATATCCATGGCCCTCGCTGATTCGACAGCCCGCAAGCAGGTCGCAGAGCCTGCCCCGCTTTATCGTTCCGCTCCGCATAATATCGAGGCGGAACAGGCGTTATTGGGCGCCATCCTAGTCAACAACGAGGCCTTTTATCGGGTTTCCGACTTTCTGGAACCGGCACATTTCTTTGAGCCAATTCATCAGAAAGTCTATCAACTGGCGCGCGATCTGATCCGCGCGGGCAAGCTAGCTACGCCGGTTACGCTTAAGACTTTTCTCGACGCCGGTGTTGATATTGGGGGCCTCACGGTCAGCCAATACCTGGCGCGGCTTGCCGCCGAGGCAACGACCGTCATTAATGCCGAGGACTACGGCCGTACTGTCTACGACCTGTCGATCCGCCGCGCGCTAATCCAGGTCGGCGAGGACATGGTCAACGTCGCGTACGACGCACCTGTCGACTTTTCTCCACGCAATCAAATCGAAGACGCCGAGCGAAGGCTCTACGAACTGGCCGAGACCGGTCGGTACGATGGAGGTTTTCAGCGCTTCGCCCAAGCCCTTACTACCGCCATCGACATGGCCGCCCACGCTTTTCAGCGCGATGGTAAGCTTTCCGGCACAGCGTCGGGCCTCGACGATCTCGACCGCATGATGGGCGGCTTGCAGCAATCCGATTTGATCATCCTCGCTGGCCGCCCTGGCATGGGCAAGACCGCGCTCGCGACTAACATCGGCTACAACATAGCCAAGGCCTGGCGCGGCGAGGTCAAACCGGATGGCCACACTGTAACCGTCAATGGCGGAATCGTCGGTTTCTTCTCGCTGGAAATGTCGGCCGAACAACTCGCGACCCGCATCATCGCCGAGCAGACCGGCATTCCATCGAACCAGATCAGGCGCGGCGGCATTAGTGAGAGTGACTTCGAGAAGATCAAAGATTATTCAATCGAGTTACAGCATATCCCGCTCTATGTAGACGAGACCGGTGGCCTGTCGGTTGCTCAACTCGCAGCCCGGGCACGCAGGCTCAAGCGACAACGCGGCCTCGACTTGCTGATCATCGACTATTTGCAACTCCTACAGGGATCAACGCGCCGCTCGGCCGAAAACCGTGTCCAGGAAATCACCGAGATCACCACCAAACTAAAGGCGTTGGCGAAAGAGCTCAACGTGCCGATCCTGGCGCTGTCGCAACTGTCCCGCCAAGTGGAGAGCCGCGATGACAAGCGGCCTCAGCTCTCGGATTTGCGTGAATCCGGGTCGATCGAGCAGGACGCTGACGTAGTCTTGTTCGTCTATCGCGAGGAATACTACCACCAGATGCGCAAGCCGCTGGAATCCAGCCGTGAGAAGTTCGCGGAATGGCTGGCAGAAGCTGACAAAGTACACGGCAAGGCGGAAGTCATCATTGGTAAGCAACGTCACGGACCGACCGGCACTGTCGAATTGCAGTTCGATGCAGCGGTGACACGGTTCTCCTCTCTCGCCCGCGAAGGTCGCCTACCGGAGCGCATGTAAGAGATTGCCAAAGCCGCATGGACTGGCAGCCGTCGGGCAGGTAAACCCAACCGCCATGTCCGAAGCCGAAACCGCCCTGCAACCCAACTTGCCAGCAGAATCCGCCGGGCATCTCATCGAAACGGGTCCGTCCGTGCCCGAGGCTGGCGGCATCCTCACCGTCAATTTGGCCGCCATTGCAGCTAACTGGCAGGAGCTTGGCCGCCGCGCGATGCCGTCGGAGTGCGCGGCCGTCATCAAGGCAGATGGCTACGGCTGCGGTATCGAGCCGGTTGCCCGCGCACTCAAGGGCGCCGGCTGCAAGACTTTCTTTGTCGCCGATCTCGGCGAGGCACGGCGCGTTCGCACCGCCGCGCCAGATGCTGCTATTTATGTGCTCAATGGACTACTGCCTGGCACCGCAGCGGCTTTCCCCGATATTCGCGCGCGCCCCGTAATCGGGAGTCTGGTTGAACTTGCCGAATGGGATGCATTTTGCTCCGCGAGCCAATGGCATGGTGGCGCGGCGCTGCACGTTGATACCGGCATGAACAGGCTCGGCATTTCTGCTGATGAAGCAGCCGCACTAGCGCCGCGCATTCGCGCGGAAAATCACGGTATTACCTTGCTGATGAGCCACCTGGTCTGCGCCGACCAGCCTGAGCATCCACTCAACGAAAGCCAAATGAAGCTATTCCGCGAAGTGCGTCTTCTTTACCGCGGGATTCCCGGCTCGCTCGCCAATTCATCTGGCATATTTCTCGGTAGTGGCGCCCATTGCGACATGGTGCGTCCAGGCGCCGCGCTTTTCGGGGTCAATCCGACGCCCGGCCACCGTAATCCCATGCGCCCGGTCATTGAATTGCAGGCGCGGGTCGTGCAGGTGCGCACGGTCCCCAAGGGCGAGACCATTGGGTACAACGCGACTTGGACAGCCAAACAGGCAACCCGCATCGCTGTGGTTGCCGTCGGCTATGCTGACGGTTATCCGCGCGCCGCAAGCGCCACCGACGCAGCGCCGGGCGCCGACACCATTGTCGCCGGTACACGGTGCCCGCTGGCCGGGCGCGTTTCGATGGATCTCTTGGCGGTCGACATCACTGCCCTGCCCGACAATTCGGTCAGGCGGGGCGATCTAGTCACCCTGATCGGTGGAGCGATTGGCGTCGACGAGTTGGCCGCGGCCGCCGGCACCATAGGTTACGAGGTGCTCACCAGCCTGGGCGACCGCTACCACAGGATTTACCGGCAGGAATCACTGCCATATTAGAATCTCTTGGAAAAATAGAGGCTTTTTAAAAAATGTTCTTGTATTGTTCTCATGGACAATCTAGCGTCCGCGACCGTTGTTTCCAGGCGATTCCTTATGTCGAGACGCCACCTCACCTTTATCTGCCAGAACTGCGGGGCTGCCTTTAACCGCTGGCAGGGTAAGTGTGAGGCCTGTGGCGAATGGAACACGCTCAGTGAGGAAGGCGCCGAACGCCCCGCCGGCCCAGGACGCAAACCCGGCAAGGGCCGACTTTTTGCGCTGGAACCACTCGCCGGCGAGGCTCATGACGCGCCGCGCCTGCCCTCAGGCATCGCGGAATTAGACCGCGTGACCGGCGGTGGCTTTGTGCGTGGCTCAGTGCTGTTGGTCGGTGGTGATCCCGGCATCGGCAAATCGACACTTCTGATCCAGGCCACCGCTACAATGGCGCGTGCGGGTCATCGAGCAGTTTATATCTCCGGAGAGGAAGCAGTGGCGCAGGTTCGTCTGCGCGCCGAGCGATTGGGGTTACGCGACACCGCAGTTGAGTTGGCGGCTGAAACCGCAGTCGAGGACATCATCGCCACGCTGTCGGAAGGCAAGACGCCGCGCCTGATTATTATCGACTCTATTCAGACAATGTGGACCAACACTGTCGAATCTGCGCCCGGTACGGTGACCCAGGTGCGCGGTTCAACTCAGGCGCTGATTCGTTTTGCCAAAAAATCCGGGGCCGCGATCATTCTGGTCGGCCATGTCACAAAGGACGGCCAAATCGCCGGTCCCCGTGTAGTGGAGCATATGGTCGACGCGGTGCTTTCGTTCGAGGGCGAAGGCTCGCACCAGTTCCGCATCTTGCGCGCCGTGAAAAATCGATTCGGTCCGACTGATGAGATCGGTGTGTTCGAGATGACGGGCTCCGGATTGCGCGAAGTCGCTAACCCCTCCGAGCTGTTCTTGTCGGAACGCGATCTGGGCCAGCCCGGCACCGCCGTGTTCGCAGGGATCGAGGGCACGCGACCACTATTGGTCGAAATCCAGGCGCTGGTGGCACCGACTTCGTTTGGTACGCCCAGGCGTGCCGTTGTTGGCTGGGATCCGAGCCGGCTGTCGATGGTGCTGGCAGTGTTGGAAGCACATTGCGGCGTGCGGCTGGGTTGTCATGATGTTTACCTTAACGTCGCCGGCGGAATGCGCATTCAGGAGCCCGCGGGCGATCTTGCGGCCGCCGCCGCGCTTGTTTCTTCCCTCACCAATGCGGCGCTGCCAGCGGATGCGGTCTATTTTGGCGAAGTATCACTGTCTGGCGCCATACGACCGGTGGCGCAGAGCGCTTCCCGTCTAAAGGAGGCCGCAAAGCTCGGCTTTGGCCGCGCTGTCGTGCCCGAAGCCGCACGCGCTGAAACCGTAGAGCCCGATCTAACCGTTACGGATGTCGCAAACCTCGCCAATCTGGTTGCTGATATCGCCGCTCGAGGCAAAGTGGGCATGACTGCCAAAACTGGTGGACAAAACCGGTGACGGGACCGTGGCGCCCCGCTATATACGGCGCGTCAAAACCGGTTAGCTGCCTCCTCGAGCGCCCGACCGCAAGCGCAGAAATGGGCCTAAAATTAAGCACTTAGGGTCGACATTGCCGCCCTGGTCCGGAGCCGCTATGGCTGGCCCGGATTCGCCGTGCTGGCCGGCCGTCTTGCGCGTCATGAATCCCCAAAATTTGCGGAGCTCATAAGTCTTCGATGCCAATTACGCTGCTCGACATCATTCTCTTGGCGGTCATGTTGATCTCGGGGCTGCTCGCCATGATCCGAGGCTTCATGCGCGAAATCCTGTCGATCGGAGCTTGGGGCGTGGCCGCACTGGTCACGCTTTATTCGTATGGCCGGGTTCTGCCGTTAGCGAAGCAATATTTCAGCAGTGACATGGTTGCGGCAGGCGTTTCCGCTGGCGGTGTGTTCCTCGGCACACTGCTCATCGTGTCGATTATCACCGCGCGCGTTTCCGATATGGTCCTCGACAGCCGGGTCGGGGCGCTCGATCGCACGCTCGGTTTCCTTTTCGGCCTCGGCCGAGGCCTGATCATCGTCGTCGTCGCATTCCTGTTTTTTGCCTGGCTGGTGCCTGATCGCAGCCAGCCGGAGTGGGTACGCGGCGCCAAGTCAAAGCTTGTGCTGCAAAATACGGGACAATGGTTGATGTCGATGTTGCCGGATGACCCTGAAAGCACCATCTTAAAGAGACTGAAAAAGCCGAAGCCGGAGGATCAGGATGCGCCCGATACCAATCCTGACCAGCGCTCGGATTTGCCGTTGACACAACCCAGGGCAGGCGGAACGCGATAGCGATGCACAACTCCCCGCAGGATCTCGTGCGCGTGGCGGATGCGGAGTTCGATCCCAGCGCCGACCGCCTGCGCGAGGAATGCGGTGTGTTCGGCATTTTCGGCCACCCCGATGCGGCCGCTATTACCGCCCTCGGCCTGCATGCGCTCCAGCATCGCGGCCAGGAAGCCGCCGGCATTGTGTCCTTCGACGGCAAGCGCTTCCATTCCGAGCGCCGCCTTGGTCTGGTCGGTGACGCTTTTGCCCGGCGGGAAGTAATCGATCGATTGCCTGGCAATTCCGCAATCGGCCATGTGCGTTATTCGACCACTGGCGAGACTGTTCTGCGTAACGTGCAGCCGCTGTTCGCGGAACTCGAGGGCGGCGGTTTCGCTATCGGCCACAACGGCAATCTCACCAATGGCATTAAGCTGCGGCGCGACCTCGTGCACGAAGGCGCCATGATGCAATCGACCACCGACACCGAGGTGATCCTGCATCTGGTCGCGCGCGCGCGCCGCAACCGCTTCATCGATCGGTTCATCGAAGGCTTGCGCCAACTCGAAGGAGCCTATGCCTTTGTCGGCCTTACCAACAAGAAGCTGGTGGGCGCACGCGACCCGCTCGGCATTCGTCCGCTGGTAATCGGCAAGCTCGACGGCTGTCCAATTCTGGCTTCCGAAACCTGCGCACTCGACATCATCGGTGCACAGTACGTGCGCGACGTGGAAAACGGCGAGGTTGTGATATTCGATGAGGAAGGTGCACAGTCGCACAAGCCGTTCCCGCCGATGGCACCGCGGCCGTGCATCTTCGAATACGTCTATTTCTCGCGCCCGGATTCGATCGTTGGCGGCCGAAACGTTTACGACGTGCGCAAGACTATGGGCGCGGAACTAGCGCGTGAAGCCGCGGCCAAGGCCGACGTGATTGTTCCGGTGCCGGACTCAGGCGTGCCGGCGGCGATCGGCTTTGCGCAGGAATCCGGCATCCCTTACGAACTCGGCATCATCCGTAACCACTATGTCGGCCGCACCTTCATCCAGCCGACACAGTCGATCCGCGATCAAGGCGTACGCATGAAGCACTCTGCTAATCGCGCCGTGGTTGCAGGCAAACGTATTGTTCTAGTGGATGACTCGATCGTGCGCGGCACGACTTCGCGCAAGATTGTGCAAATGATGCGCGACGCTGGCGCCAAGGAAGTGCACTTCCGCATCGCTTCGCCACCGATCACGCACCCGGACTATTATGGCATCGACACCCCTGAGCGCGACAAACTGCTCGCCGCCACTCACGACCTCGAGGGCATACGCAAATTTATCGGCGCGGATTCACTCGCGTTTCTGTCGGTCGATGGCATCTATCGCGCTATGGGCTTCGAACGCCGTGATCCAGCGCGGCCGCAATTCACCGACCACTGTTTCACCGGCGACTATCCAACACCCCTCACCGATCTCGCCGCGCAAGAGGCAAGTCCACGGCAATTGTCGCTGCTGGCGGAAGCTATCTAATCGGCCTATCACCGTCGTTCGCGAATGGCCAAGCCCCTCTCCGACCGTATTGCGCTAGTCACCGGCGCCTCGCGCGGCATTGGCGCTGCGGTCGCGCTCGAGCTCGCACAAGCCGGCGCGCACATCGTGGCGGTAGCGCGCACAGTCGGCGGGCTGGAAGAGCTCGATGATAGAATTAAAGCAGCCCGCGGTTCCGCTACCCTGGTCCCGCTCGACGTCAAGGATAGCGACGGTATTGCGCGACTTGCACTTGCCCTCAACGAACGCTACCAGCGGCTCGACGTGCTGATCGGCAATGCCGGCATTCTTGGCCCCCTCTCGCCCCTCGTTCATGTCGAGCCGAAAGATTGGGACAATCTGATCGCGGTCAATGTCACTGCCAATTGGCAACTTATCCGCTGCATGGACGCATTGCTCCAGCGCTCGAAAGCTGGCCGCGCCGTATTCCTGACATCCGGTGTCGCCCATATGGGCAGAGCTTATTGGGGCCCCTACGCGGCCTCGAAAGCGGCGTTGGAAGTGCTGGTGCGTACTTACGCCGCCGAATGTGCGACCGCTTCAGTACGCGCGAATTTGTTTGGCCCTGGTCCGACGCGCACCCGCATGTATGCCAGCGCTTTCCCAGGCATCGATCCAATGACGCTGCCAACACCTGAGCAAGTCGCGAAGGCAATCCTTCCCTTATGCCTGCCAGAGTGCGCCGAGACTGGGAAGATCTACAATTTCCGCGAACGAAAGTTTCAAGAATTCCGGGCTCCGGCCTAACACGTCCACCGGGCTCAGTGCTTCCGCTTTGCGCGGCCTTTGAACGGATTGTCTTTCTCGCGCAGCACTAAACGGAGCGGGGTGCCGGGCAGATCGAACGTCTCTCGCAACGAGTTCACCAAATATCGCTTGTAGGCGTCGGGCACTGCGTCGGCGCGGGTGCAGAATAAAACAAAGCTCGGTGGACGGCTCTTGGCCTGGGTAATGTAATTTAGGCGGAGCGAGCGCCCCGAGACTGCCGGCGGCGGATTCGCGCTCACCGCGTGCTCAAACCAGCGATTAAGTGCACTGGTGGGGACGCGTCTATTCCAGATCCCGTAAGCATCGACGATCACCTGCATTAGCCGGTCAAGCCCCTCGCCAGTAAGACCTGAGACCGCCACCAGGGGCACGCCCTTTAGCTGAGTGAGTTTCTCTTCCGCTTGCTCGCGCAGCTTGCCGATGGCCCCCGCCGTCTTCACTTTTAAATCCCACTTGTTGACCGCTATGACGATAGCGCGGCCTTCCTGCTCAACCAAATCGGCGATACGCTGATCCTGCTCTTCAAAGGCATTTTCCACGTCAAGAAGCACCACCACAACTTCAGCAAAGCGAACTGCGTTGAGCGCATCGGCAACCGAAAGTTTCTCCAGCCTCTCCTCGATGCGCGAGCGTCGGCGTAGTCCGGCCGTATCGTAAATACGAAACTTGTGACCCCGCCAATTGTGCTCCACAGCAATAGCATCTCTAGTAATCCCAGCCTCCGGTCCCGTCAGCAGCCTCTCCTCGCCGATCAGCTGATTGATCAGCGTCGACTTGCCCGCGTTGGGACGACCCACAATAGCTACCCGGATTGGATGGTCCTGGGCTGATGAAACTTCGGCCGACTGCTGCGCCATTTTTTGAGGGAGCACGGCCCGCAGCGCGTCGTATAGGTCGGACATACCCTCGTCATGTTCCGCCGAGATCGCCACAGGCTCACCGAGGCCGAGCGCATAAGCTTCCAGCCGTCCCGATTCACCTGCCGTGCCTTCGCTTTTGTTGGCGATAAGCACGATTGGCTTGCCAGACTTGCGCGCGACATCCGCGAAAGCGTGGTCGGCGGGTATAGGCCCGGCGCGCGCGTCGATCATAAAGAATATCGCATCGGCTTGACTGATCGCAGCTTCGGTCTGCGCTTGCATGCGGCCAGAAAGACTTTCGGGCACCGATTGCTCGAGGCCCGCGGTATCAATCACCGTAAACTCGATATCGCCAAGCCGCCCCTCGCCCTCGCGACGATCGCGTGTGACGCCGGGCCGATCGTCAACCAAGGCCAAACGCCGACCGACAAGACGATTAAACAGGGTCGACTTGCCGACATTGGGCCGGCCAACAATGGCAATGGTTAAGCGCATGGGTAGCAGTCCGGCTCGCGTAATACAGCGCAAGCTTCTCTTAGCCCGCCACGCCTATTAGCGCGAGAAGGTGCCGGGTTGCGGAGCCGAAGGCCACGGCGCCGTACTATTGGTTTGCCCCTGCGCGGGCCAAGGTGCCTGGCTCTGTTGTTGTGCCGGTTGCTGGTCTTGCGGCCAAGGCGCGGGCTGCTGTTGCGGTGCAGGCTGAACGGTAATTTGAGTTGGCTGCGAGACCGTGCGCGGCTTCGGTGGACGTTTCGGCTTGGGTTTGGGCTCCGGCTCGACCGCGGCAGTCTTCTTGTCCGCCTCGGTGGCCGGTGCTGTTTGCGCGGCATCAGGTGACGGCTGATTGCCCTTTACAAATTCCGGCGGAATTCCTTGTGTAACGCCCGGGACGCCACCAGGAAATACCTCCTTGCGCTCGCCCGGAAGCTTTTTCTTCTCATTCAGGCCAAATACATCAAGCTTATCCATATCGAAATCTGAGCAAGCTGTCAGCGCCGGAGCCAACGTAGCGAGGGCAGTCAGCAACATGACCCGATGGATTGTTCGCATGCTCGATCCTTAGCTCTTGCCCTCGGCGGCGATCAATCCGGACAACACATCCGCGCGCGCGCGCGTGCCTACTGGTGATTCTGCATCGGTCGCGATCATGTCGAGATAACGTTTGGCAGCCGCAAGATCGTGGTTACGCCATGCTGATAGCGCCAGCAGTTCGCGCGCGGTGTGGCGGAAGCTGCGCGTCGGTTCAGCAAGCGGATCGAGCCGCTTGCGCATGTCCGCCAAGGACGCTGTGTCTACCAGCAACATGCCAGCGCGCACAGCGGCAAGATCCTGCCAAGTCGTTCCGAGTGAGGTATCGGCTGCAAGTTCGTCGTAGGCCTTTATCGCGTCCGCGGGCTTGATCTGCGTGAGTGCGCCGGCCGCGCGCATGCGCGCGAGCACGCGATAGCCTTCCGGCGCATCAGCTGCCACTTTGGCGAAAGCAGCTTCGGCCTCGGCATACTTGGCTTGCTCGTTTAAAGTGATCGCGGCCTCGAAAGCGGCGCCAGCGGCTGCGGCTCTCTTGGCTACCCAATACTCGTAGCCTCGCCAGCCCGCGATGCCCGCGACAATCAGGACGGCAAGCGCGATCAAATAGATGCTGTAGCGATCCCACAGCTTCTTGAGCTGCTCGCGCCGAACTTCTTCGTCCACTTCATGAAAGATGTCGGCCACGATGGCTCCAAACCCCTTTGGCCCATCCTGGGCCGAATTGCGCCGTAAACTAACGATGTGGCGCGCCTAAGGCAAAGCAAAGCCGACAATCGTTAATATCTCAGGGCGTTAGCCCTTCTTGCTTTTCATCGGATAGACGTGCTCGGGGCCGGGAAAAGCACGCGAGCGCACCTCTGCAGCATAATCGGCGACCGCCTTCTCAATGCCAGGGCCAAGCGCACCGTAGCGCTTGACAAATTTGGGCACCCGCGGCGACAACCCAAGCATATCCTCCAGCACCAAAATCTGCCCATCGCAAGCGACACTCGCACCGATGCCGATCGTCGGTATCGGAACTGCGGCGGTCAGTTTACGCGCAAGCGGCTCCGCCACCGCCTCAATCACCACCGAAAATGCGCCCGCCTGCGAAACGGCGATTGTATCATCCTCGATGCGCGCCCAGTCGGCTTCGTCGCGGCCTTGCGCCCGGAACGAGCCGATCGTGTTGATAGCCTGCGGCGTCAGTCCGACATGAGCCATCACCGGCACACCGCGCTCAGCAAGAAAAGTGATAGTTTCCGCCATGCGCTTGCCGCCTTCAACCTTGATTGCGCCGCAACCGGTTTCCTTCAGCACGCGCGCCGCGCTCAAGAAGGCCTGCTCTCTCGACGCTTCGTAGGAAGCGAACGGCATATCTACAACCACCAACGCGTGTTTCGAGCCGCGCATCACGGCATGTCCCTGTAGGATCATCATTTCTAGGGTTA
>DASWAK010000308.1:0-1773 GCA_036391175.1 Pseudolabrys sp. | reverse complement strand
CTAGCGATGCAGGGCAATTCAGCCGAGGCGGCTACAGCCTTGAACAACGTCAAGGGCGGAAGCGCTGGCATGATGAAGGCGGCGCACCTCTGGAGCGTGTATGCCGGACGCAAATATGCGACGGCCGCCGCTGCAACGACGCACTGATCGAAAGCGCACCGGAGATCATCCTCCGGTGCGCCTGCTCCTGGAACAGAAACGAAGCCATGAATCCGTTGCTCGGTTTCGTGCCGTTTATTGTGTTTGTCGTGCTCGTGCGCCTTTCGGACAATTTGGCGTTGTGGGTCGCATTCTCTGCGGCCTTCGCGCTCGCCATGCACTCATTTCTCGAGACGCGCGTTCTGCGAACTCTCGATTTGTCTAGCCTCGTGCTTTTCGGGCTACTTGCCCTCTACAAGGGATTTCTTCGGCCCGGATTGCCGCTCGGTACCGAGCTTCTGCTCGTCGAAGGCGCGATTTTCATCGTCCTCTTGGCGTCGCTCGTGTTGCAGAAGCCATGCACACTGCAATACACGCGCGAACCGGTCTTGCCGAAGCCTCAGGATTCGAGCCGCTTGGTTCGCGCCCACTATGTCGTGACGGGCATCTGGCTTGCGGCGTTCGCAATCATGACGGCAGCCGACATCGCGGCGGCCCTGACACCGAAAATCTCCGTCAACATTGCCATGGCCGCGGGTCTTGTAGCGCTGGCCGCAGCGCTTACCTTTAGCGTGCGTTATTCCGCGGGTGCCCTGGAACTCGAGCACCCGAGCTAGGGGCTGCGGCATGTACTTCCTGCAGGCGTTCAAACCGATCGGCCTGGACCTCTTGGCGACGATCTTCTTCGTCGCGGTCTTCTGGCTGTCCGGAAACATCATCCTGGCGACGGCATTTGGCGTGATCGCCGGCGTAGTCCGCTTCGCCTACATCAAATTCAAGAAGGAAACGGTCGGGCCATTGCAATATCTCAGCGTGGTTCTCATCATCGTTACCGGCGTGACGACGATCATCACCAAGGATCCGCACTTCGTTATGATCAAGTCCTCTCTCATTTCGATCGCGGTGGCGAGCGTGATGTTGAGTACGAATTGGATGGCCCCTTATTTGCCGCAGATCGTGACCGACAATATCGACCGCAATGTCATTGTCTGGACCAGCAGAGGTTGGGGCATCCTGCAAATCGTGCTCGCTGCCACCAATGCATTCGTGGCATTCGAATTCAGCACCAATGCTTGGGCCTGGTACGCTTCGACCGTTCCGACCAGCGTGCAACTTCTCGCCTTCGGCGCGCAATACGGCCTCTTCCGCATGTTGGTTCGCCGCAATATTCGCGCACGCATGAGCGCGCAGGCAGCTTAACACCTGCCGCTTTGCTACCTTCGACTGGCCAGTCTATTTTGGCGCGACCATTTTTCGGAGATTTATATGCGGGAAGCCGTCATCGTTTCGACTGCGCGAACCGGACTCGCCAAATCGGTGCGGGGCGGCTTCAACATGACGCACGGCGCCGTGATGGGCGGACATGCCGTTAAAAACGCAATGGCCCGCGCTCAGATCGATCCCAAGGATGTCGAAGACGTCTTCATGGGCTGCGCCCTTCCGGAAGGGGCTACTGGCAACAACATCGCGCGCGCTTCGGCGATATGGGCCGGTTGCCCCGTGACGACTGCGGGCACTACCGTCAATCGTTTCTGCTCGTCGGGACTGCAGGCCATCGCGATGGCTGCACAACAGATCATGACCGAAGACACGCCTGTCGCGGTCGGCTCTGGTGTGGAGTCGATTTCGCTGGTG
>DASWAK010000307.1:0-4530 GCA_036391175.1 Pseudolabrys sp. | reverse complement strand
ATCGACGCTTGATTCGTCGACGCTTCTCTTTCGGCAGTTTCGCCCAAGCCAACAACGGACTCGAAGGCGACGCTAACCAATACAGCAGCCAGGATGGTCGATAATGCTTGGCGCATGTGAGCCTCCTGCGTTGAGGATTTCCCTCAACCGCAAAATTAGGCCCGCACGCACAAATGCTTTGTGAGCCGGCTCACACACGTTCTTATTTGTTTTCCTACACCTAACCACCCACCTGGACTGCGGAATCACCGTGCAGAAAGGCTGCGGTTATAAGCCGCAGCAGACATTTCTGTCCTTAATCGGGAGCCGACGAACTCAGCGATCAGCAAAGATTAGTTCGACACGACGACGCGACTTTCCAGAGGAGTGCGGTCGTAGAGGTAGACCACATCGTCATTGTCGAGCCGGATACAGCCGTCAGGGACCGGCCGCGCGGTCGCGGTAGATGCGTTGGACCCGTGAATACGAGAATCCTTATCCAGGTAGATAACGCGGGCACCGAGGGCGCTGAGTGATTTCTCGGCAGGATCATTCCCGCCGAACGATTCTTTTCGCACAACGTGATACAGTCCAGCCAACGTGATGCATTCGGCGCCAACGCCAATGCTGTAGCGCAACGCTGAGGCATTCGGCCGGACGACGTAGAGAAAGTCCTGCGACTTATCGACAATGATCGTCCCCACCGGCTGGTTCGTCCGGTAGTAGACCAGCTGCCGCAGACGTACAAAATTTGACTTGGTTTCGGGGTTCTCGGCAACCACAGCAACACTTCGTGGGCTCGGGACGCTTCGCGCGCCGGAGAGAATGCGCGGCCAGTAGGAATAGGTTGCCACTCCGGCGATAAGAATAAACAGAGCCCCGAATGCGCCGGCCGCAATACGCAGCGGTTTGCGGACATCCTTCAACGGTGGCCTGTCCTGAAATTCTCCCGCAGGCACATCATGGGCCCGATATACCGGCTTCGCCTGAGGCGGCGCGGCGCGGCGTACCGCATTTCTTTCGACGCGCTGGATTGCAGCTTCAAGCGCCGCACTTTCCGCTCTCAGGTCGGCGTGCGCCAATGCTGGGTCGCGAAGCTTCTCGACCAGCGTCTTGCGAGCGCGATCGTAGAGAACACAACGCTGTTCGCTGGTATTGGGACTGAGCGCTGAGACCGCGCGAGTCAACAATTGAAAGTAATCGACCATCGGTTCACGCTACCTTGGGCTACATGGCTCCCGACTTGTGCCTCCGGCGCTGACGGCGCAGATCATAATCAACCTGGCACTTGCGGTCCACAAGCTCATCATATTGCCGGCAGAATCATGATTGATCCGGTCAGCGAATCGGTGGAGCGTAGAGAATGCCACCCTTGCTCCAAAGCTGATTGATACCGCGTGGAATACCGAGCGCCGAGCCAACGCCAACGGTCCGCTCGTAGACCTCGCCATAATTGCCGACGAGCCTGACAACACGGACCGCCCAATCCTTGGTAAGGCCCATCCGCTCGCCATAATCGCCTTCGGTGCCGACCAGACGTTTGACGTCCGGCTTTTCTGATTTTAATGCCTCGTCGATATTCTTCGACGTCACGCCGAGCTCTTCGGCGTTGACCATGGCGAAGTACACCCACTTCACAATGCTAAACCATCGCATGTCGTCCTGGCGCACCACTGGGCCAAGCGGCTCCTTGGAGACGACATCCGGTAAAATAATGTGCTCATCGGGCTTCGACAGCAAAAGCCTGATGCCAAAAAGCGCGGAAACATCTGCGGTGAGCACATTGCATTGTCCGGAATCATAGCCTTTAACTGCACTCTCGAGGGTCGCCGAGGCCATCACCTCGTATTTCATTTTGTTGGCGCCGAAATAATCGGCCAGATTAAGCTCGGTTGTTGTTCCGGTCTGCACGCAGACTTTCGCGCCGTCGAGGTCGAGCGCGGTTTCCTTGTTCATGGCTCTGCGAACGAGAAATCCCTGGCCATCATAGTAATTCGTCGCCGCAAAGCTCAGTCCAAGCTCGACTTCACGCGACATCGTCCATGTGGTGTTGCGCGACAGAACGTCGATACTGCCCGATTGAAGCGCCTCGAATCGATGGCCCGCATCCAGCGGAACGTAATTGACCTTGCCGGCGTCGTTAAAAATCGCCGCCGCGATCGCGCGGCACAGATCGACATCAAAGCCGTTCCAGTTGCCGCTGCTGTCACGAGCGGAGAACCCATAAAGGCCCTCGCTAACGCCGCAATTGAGCGCACCGCGATCCTTGACCGCCTTGAGGACCTGCGCGTTCGCCGCCGTGGCGACGGGAATCGCCACGAGCGAAAGCAGGGGTAGCGAAAATATGGTGACCGCCCTCCAGCTATTCATACGCATATTACTTCTCGTGTTTGCAATATTGTACGGCAATTGCGCAGCGTATCGCCGTAGCTTCATCCAGACCCATTTAACCACTTTATCATCATACAAAATGTTCGAATTCAAACCAACTATTGCCCGCTCAGCTTGCGTGAGGGCGCACGGTCGGATTGAGCGGCCGCTATCAAACTATTGTTTTTTCAGACGGAGCAACACGTATCCATACTTGACGCTGTGATTTTCGTCGCCAAGAGCTTCAATCCTGAATTCTCCAGCGGTTTGAAATGCCTGCACCCCTGGTCCACGCATGATTGTTGTTTGAGGCTGGGCTGTATCCGCCGACTTCCAATAGATCTTGGCTTCAGTATTAGACTCCAGGATCGTGATGAATACCGTGTGGCGGTCACCGTCGTCGATAATTGTCTTCGCTGGTGATGCCCCGCGTTGCGTGCCTGTGCCCATCGATTCAAACGCATCGATTTGACTAAAATCGATGACTTGAGCGTTTACACCCTGATGAAAGGGCATTCCCGCGCATAGCAGCGCCGACGTTGCCGCGACGCACATGAACGGCTGAAGTCTCATGGTCTTCTCTCTGTATCGGCTATTGAATAGCGCCTTTCATATAATCTCAATCGAAATCGCTGATATGCCTGCGCCAACCAGGCAAGCGGGCTCGCCGACGTTGCCCACAGCAGCAGGGCCAGATGTGCGAGGTCGCCGTGCTCGGTAAAAATCGGATGAGGTCAGTCACTACAGCTGCCCCCAATGGCGCCTTGTTCACGAGACTCGCCAGGGTACGCCAAATGCCGGGATGACAAGTTGCAAAATCTGTTATGATTTAAGTTTGCGGGAGGCGTGGTTGCCTACCGGGGGGCCCATGCAACGGCGCAAATTCATTACTCTTCTTGGCAGCGCCGCAGCCGCATGGCCGCTCGCAGCGCGCGGGCAGCAGCCCGGAAAGCAGGTGGTTGGTTTTCTCAACGGTGCTTCAGCAGAGCTCTATGCGAAATTCGCGCGCGAGTTCCGCCGAGGCCTGAACGAAATGGGCTTTGTCGAAGGCCAGAACGTCGTGGTCGAGTATCGGTGGGCGGACGGCCATTACGATCGGCTGCCGGAGATGGCGGCCGATCTGGTGCACCGTCAGGTTACCGTCATCGCAGCCACCAGCACGCCTGCGGCGCTCGCGGCAAAAACGGCGACCAAGACGATACCCATCGTCTTCACCACCGCGAGCGATCCGGTCAACCTCGGCCTTGTCGTCAGCCTGGCGCGGCCCGGTGGCAACATGACCGGCGCGACTCAGTTAAATTTGGAAGTCGGGCCAAAGCGGCTGGAGCTGTTGCATCAACTGTTGCCCAAAGCGACCGTCATCGCCCTCGTCGTCAATCCAACCAATCCTCGTGTTGCCGAGGTTCAATCCCGGGATGCGCAGGACGCGGCGCGTACCCTCGGGCTGCAACTCCAGATCCTGCAAGCCAGCACTGAGGCCGAATTTGACAAGGCCGTCGCGAGCCTGTCCCACCGAGCCGGCGGACTCGTCATCGCCGGCGGCGACCCATTCTTCAATAGCGAGACCGCAAAACTCGCCGTAACCACTGTTCGCCACGGCGTGCCGGCAATCGCTAACGGGCGCGAGTTCGCTGCGGCTGGCGGACTGCTCAGCTACGGAGGCAGTGTCGCCGATTCTTATCATCTCGCTGGCATCTACACCGGCCGGATACTGACCGGTGAGAAACCGGCCGATCTTCCCGTTTACCGGTCCACGAAGGTCGAGATGTACATCAACCTCAAGACCGCCAATGCTCTTGGCCTCATTGTGCCGCAGGGCTTGGTGATCGCGGCAGACGAAGTTTTCGAATGAAGCGGTGCGAGCGCGTCACGACGCGCCGTGTCGGGCAACATGTCAGGCAATTGGCAAAGCGTTCGTGATTGGATATTCCATGCGTTCCTCGGGTAAGAACGGACCTTTTTTTATTTCGCGCGTGCGCGGGAGCGCGGATCATTCCCGGGATTTGGGACAGACCAGATCTGCGCGCACGGTTGGCACGTTGACCCTCACACGTGTTGCCAAAAGCCGCGACGGCGAATGGTCCGCCGACGATTACGACGTGTTCGAGGGCAATCAGCACGTCGGCCGCATCATCCTCACAATAAAAGCGCCGCAAGGCATGCCGTGGTTCTGGGCAATCA